>CAZWJB010000036.1:6515-9329 GCA_964634485.1 uncultured Thiohalobacter sp.
AAATCAACACCCACGGTATTGATGGCATGATCGAACGTCTGGTGATGCGCAACGCGTCCCGAACCGGATAGCAGGATTTTCCCCGCGTCTAATCCGATTGCAACATTTCCCGTGCGTGCTCGCGTGTTGATTTGGTGATTTTCCTGCCGCCCAGCATGCGGGCGATTTCTTCCATGCGCTCATCCTTGTCCAGCTCGCGAATCCGTGTGCGCGTGGTCTTGTCGCCGGTCAGTTTGCTGACTTGCAGGTGCTGGTGTGCTTGCGCAGCCACCTGGGGCAGATGGGTTACACACAGGACCTGGTGGTGTTTGCCCAGTGTCTGGAGTTGCTTGCCGACGGCTTCTGCGACGGCACCGCCAACACCGCTGTCGACTTCATCGAAAATCAGGGTGGGTATGTGAGTATCCGCGGCGGCGGCAACCTGGATCGCGAGGCTGATACGGGACAGTTCACCGCCGGAGGCTACCTTGGCAAGCGGCCGGGGCGGTTGCCCGGGGTTGGCACTGACCAGGAACTCAACACGGTCGCGGCCATGTGCGGACATAAGGCCGTTGCCGGTATCAGTCACTTCGATCCTGAAGTGGCCACCGTTCATGCCCAGTGCCTGCATGCCCTCGGTGACCTGGCTGGACAGCTGCGTCGCAGTTTTTATGCGCTTGCGGGACAGCTGTTTTGCGCTCCTGTTGTAATTTTCCTGCAGTTGCCCGCGTTTCTCTTCGAGAGCCTGCAGACGTTCATCGGCTTGTTCCAGTGCCGCCAGCTCTTCGCTCAGGCGGGTTTGAAACTCGCACAGCATTTCCGCCTTGATATGGTGTTTCCCGGCTACTGTGTGCAGGGCATCGAGCCGCTGTTCAACCCACTGCAGACGCTGTGGATCCAGTTCGAGCCCGTCCCGGTAGGTTCTGAGTTGATTGACACCTTCTTCCAGCTGAATCAGCGCCGTGCTGATCAGTTCACCGGCTTCCTTGAGTGACGGATCGATCCGGGCCAGCTGTTCAAGGTCGCCAATGGCATGACTGATAGCAGACTGCGCGGTGTCTTCATCATCGTAAAGCCGGTTGATATGCCGATCGCAGGTCTCCAGTAATTGTCCGGCATTGGACAGGCGTTTGTGTTCCTCGTGCAGTTGTTCCACTTCGCCTTCCAGCGGTGCAAGCGCTTCGAGTTCCTGTAACTGGAAGCGCAGAAATTCCAGACGTGAGTCACGGTCCTGGCCGGTTCCAATGATGGTTTCGATGTCTGCGCCGGCCTGCTTCCAGTCGCGGTGGACGTTGGCAAGCTCGGCCAGTAATTTGTCATGACCGCCGTGATTGTCGAGTAACTGGCGCTGCAGTTCACGTTTCATCAGTGACTGGTGTTCGTGCTGGCCGTGAATATCGACCAGGCGTTCGCCGAACTCACGCAATGACTGGGCCGGAACCGGCGAGCCGTTGATATAGCCGCGTGAACGGCCTTCACTCATGACTACACGGCGTATCTGGCACTCATCATCCCGATCCAGCGACTGTTCGCGCAGCCAGCTGCGCGCGCTTTCTATAGAGGAAATATCGAAGCTGGCGCTGATGTCGGCACGTTCGGCACCGTGCCGGACTGATCCGGCGTCGGCTCGATCACCCAGCAACAGGCCCAGCGCATCGAGCAGGATGGATTTTCCGGCACCGGTTTCGCCGGTCAGTGCTGTTGTGCCCGGGTTTAATTCGATTTCAAGTTCATCGATGATAGCAAAGTCGCGAATGTGCAGGGACAGCAGCATCAGGGTTGTTCCGCCCAGCGCAGTTTCTTGCGCATAATGTCAAAGTGGTCGTGTTGTTGTGGATGAATCAACCGCAGGTCGTGGTTATTGCGCCTGATATTTACGCGGTCGCCGGCCACCAACTCGAAGTTAACCTGACCGTCGCAGGTGATCTGGGCCTTGGTTGTTTCATCGCCTTGCAGCACGATTTCGATTTCGACCTGGTCACTGACCACGATAGGGCGGTTGCTAAGTGTATGCGGGCAGATCGGCACCAGTACCAATGCTCCGAGGGAGGGATCAAGAATAGGACCGCCACCCGACAGCGCATAGGCAGTCGATCCCGTTGGCGTGGCAACAATCAGGCCGTCGGCGCGCAGCGAATTAAGGAAGCGCCGGTCTATCGAAGTATCGAGTTCGATCATACGGGAGATGTCCCACTTGTGAATCACGGCGTCGTTGAGCGCATCGCTTTCGCTGATGGTTTGTCCGTCCCGAATCACCGACGCATGAATCAGGGAGCGCCGCTCTTCCTCATACTGGCCGGCCAGAATTTCGTCCAGTCTTTCCCGCATATCATCGGGAGAAACGTCAGCCAGAAAACCGAGGCGGCCCAGGTTGACACCCAGCACCGGGACGTCGGCCAGGCTGCGTGCTGCGTTGAGCAGGGTACCGTCGCCACCCAGTACGATCGCCAGGTCGCATTCGCCGGCCAGTTCCGCACGCTTCATGACCGGTTCGGTGGGCTGCACAAAGTGTTCAGCAGCACTGGTGTCCAGTATCACCTTGAGCCCGCGTTTCCCCAGATCAGCCGCCAGGGTGACGAGCGTATCGGCAACCCCCGGGTCTCCGGTTTTGCTTATCAGCCCGATGGTGTGGAAAGCGCTCCCCATGGTCGGGCATGCTATCGGTTCCGGAGCGTTGCGCCAACTGTCTATTTCCGGGGGCGTTTCAGGCGTAACCGGCGATCTCTGTTAGCACTCAGGGGTAAGGAGTGCTAAAGTTCCAGCATTATTAAGCCTGCCCGATCCGAGACGTCTGTGCCTGAACTGTCTGAACGAGCCCAGTTCCTTCTGAAAGTG
>CAZWJB010000037.1:0-8986 GCA_964634485.1 uncultured Thiohalobacter sp.
AGGACCCGCGGGGGCATTTGAACGAGAACCTACGGTTTTGAACCCAGTGACCACGTCGAAACCGTAGGTTTCCGTCGAATCATCCCTTCTCCTCATCTTCAATAAAGTATGTACCGTTGGGTAACACATGCTTATAGGGCAACAACGAGATATGAGATAAGGTCTCGTCGTCGATTTCCTCCCCTTGCTGCCGAAGCAGCTCCACAATGTCGCTTATCTTGATGGTGTTCCAGTACAGAATGGCATTGGACACAAAGCTGAGACTACTGGCCTTGTTCATGATTTCTTCATAGTCGCCTGTGGTGAATTCACCCTGATCCGCAAAGAATATCCAGCGCGGCAGTTTATGTCGGTATTCCCCTTTATTCAGTTGCCGTTGGACGGTTTGACGGAGTTCTTTGTCAGTCAGGTACCGCAGAATGTATTCGGTCTTGATAATCCGCCCCAAGTTCGTAAAGGCTTTGGTGAGGCGATCCGAAGGTGAACTATTGGTTAATCGTTGGACGATGACGTGTGCTGGCGCAGTTTTCTGCTTCAGTGAAATCGCCACTCGCATCATATATTCCCACTGTTCCTCAATGATGGCCAGATCGGCTGTTTTGGTGAGTAAATGGTTGAGGTCGCCGTAATCGACGGTTTTGTCAATACGGTAAAGCTGCTGATCTTTGAGATCCCGAATGCGCGGCATAAAGTAGAATCCGAGCAAATGACAGAGTGCGAAGACGATTTCGGTATAGCCATGTGTATCGGTGGTGTGCTCCCGGATTTTCAGAATCGTGTTGTTTTCCAGCAGGCCGTCCAAAACATACAGCGCTTCACGCGGGCTACAGGAAATAATCTTGGTGCTGAACACTGAATATTGATCGGAAACGTGGGTGTAGATCCCGATGGCTTTTTCATAATAACCGTAGTAGCGGGGATAGTAAGAAGCCAACAGGCTGTCGGCGCGGATTTTAAAGCGTTGCGCATCCGATGAGGACAATGTACCGGTGCCGTGCACCGCACTCAACGGCAGCTCATGGTGTTGATTCACAATTTCAGCACTGGCGTTGATCAGGGTTTCCTCTCGAATATAGTATTGCAGGATATGCCGGAGCATATCGACGGTCACACCTTTAACGCTATTGCTCATGGATACGACACCCAGGTTGGTGGCCTGCGAAATAATGGCGGCCATCAGGCTTTTGTAAAAGGCTTTGGGGCGCGATTGATGGTGCTGGATAGGGACAAAATGACGGCTGTAATGTGTCATTTGATCTACTTCCATCAGAAGCTGTTCGATACGTATGCTGGGCATATGTGCATCGATCACTTTTTGCAGTTGGTTGACTTTATCCGGGACCTCGAGCTTGTCATCACGTTTGAGTTTCAATCGGCCGTTTTGAATTTCCGCGAAGTTGTCCAGGCCGAACAGCTTTTTCGCTTCAGAGACTGATTCGTGGAACTGCGTTGAAATGGCGGCTCGAACTTCGTGCGGTGGAGGCTGTTGAAGTTCGGTATAGACAGCCTGTCTGGTTTCATCCCAACTGGGTTCATTTAAGGTGAGATCCCAGAACGAAACATGCTGCTTACTCTGCGGCAAGTACAAATCGCCGGAACGCAAGGCGTCTTTCATAGCGAGAGCCAATCCCATTTCCCAAACGTTGCGATTGATGTTACCGGCTTGATCTTTAAGGGTGCGGCGTAGTTCGCGGGGAATGAATGCTGTCGGTGTGTTCTCGGGTAGCTTTTTCAGGTCGCCATCATCCAATTTCCGGACGAACTCAATAGCTTTTATCAGCGGCCCGGAACCTTTAGCCACTTCAAATGGTAACCGGATAAAGTCGGCAAAATATTTTCGTAAACTGGGATAACGGGCCAGCAACAAATCGCAGTAGCCGCGTTCCTCCAGGCGTTTAAAAATGTGCAGGTCGTCAATGGATGCCAGCAGATGTTTCTCGTCAATGCGTTGCCACAAGTCCTTCTTGTACAATGGCTGTTCATCCGGCCATTCCAGCAAAACATGCGTGGTTTCAAGCACAGCATCGATGGCTTTCTTTTGGCGCTTGCGAAACTCCTTGTGTTTTTTGTCGTGGCTGTTTTTGGTTTGCCGGCATAGCTCTGTCATGTACTGATCATGCATTTTGACCAGATGATCCAACAGGATCTTGCGGGATTCCAACAGGAAGCAAATCATCAATGCATAGCGCTTATGGTCCTTGAAGCGCTTCATGTCCTTAGCGCTGTAACGCTTGGTCAGTCGGTACAGGTAGTTAAGAAAAGCGGTATCAATGACCTTTTCTTCGAACTCATTAATGCCGGTGGACACCAGATTGTCATAGCGTTCCAAATAGCGTTTCAGTGATGATATTTTCGCACCCGGCGGGTACTCTTTGAGTTGGTTGAAGTAGGTTCGTTGATTGCCGTCGGTGGCTTGCAACAAATCGTCAATGGCATCGCGTAATTCCGGCGACATCTGATCAAACACTTGCTCAAAAAGCTGAGCGTGTACCTGGTTACATATGCGGATGATCTGTCTTTCGATCGTCGTGGGGCCAGGTAAAACAATACGTTTCAACAGAAGGTGGCGTTCTGCCCGGTGAAAAAGTTCATCCGGAAGCAGTCCCTGTTGGGCATGTTCTTCAATCCAGCGGTCCAGATCTGCTTCCACTTTGTCGTCAAACCGATGAAAGCCCAGGTACTTGAGGATATTGTTCCGGTGTTCCAACACCGTGGCTTCTCTTTCGGGCACTTCCACCGTTAGCGTAGGAGGAAGATCGAGTTGACTACTCAGGTAGCTGATCACTCGTGGCGAAAGATCATGGAGCTGGTTTAGAAACCGGCCATAGAGGCGCATGGCACACAGTTGGATGGCAAATCCCAGGCGATATTGCTTGCGATACTTGTTGACGACCTCGCAATCACGACGGCTTAGCGTCCAATCGCGAACCATTTCCTCATCGGAGAATCGTTGCGGCAATATTAACGGTTGGTACCGCTGCTGATCGGTTAAGAACTGCTCTTTGGCTGTCATAGGACCTCACTTGGCTCCGGTCACGCCAACTGCGCTATAGCGCTGTTTTTATTGATGGATGCGGTATTTAAAGGTGCATCACCGCCTTTAAAGGCAATCGCTCTTGCCCAGGGGTTATTCGGTTTAAAAATGTGTAGAGTTTATAACATATATGTACTAAGATCTACGCATGTCCTGGATACTGCTGATACTTTCACTCCCCACTGAAAACGCCACCGTGCGCATGCGGGCATGGCGCGCCATCAAAGCCCTGGGGGCCGTTTCGCTGCGTGATGGCGTCTATCTACTGCCAGCCATCTCTGATCATGCCGAAAAGCTAGAGGCAATTGCCCAGGATGTCCGTGATAGTGGCGGGACCGCCCATGTACTGCACGCTAATGATCCTGAAACCGAAGCGTTCCCCCCGCTATTCGATCGCTCGGAAGACTATGAGTCGCTGGACTCGGCGATGGCGGACCTGCGGGCAAAGCTCTTGCCGGAAACCGCCATGGAGGTCATGAAGGAAACACGCAAACTGCGCAAAAGCTTCACGCGACTGTCAGCCATCGATTTTTTCCCCGGTGCCGCGCGGGATCGAATCGATACGGCTCTGAAACAGCTGGAAAGCGATGCCAACCGGGTCTTGTCTCCCGATGAGCCGCAGCCCGAACCTCGCACAATCCGCCGTCTTGATCGAGCCGATTATCAAGGCAGGCTCTGGGCGACGCGGCGTCGGCCGTGGGTGGACCGTTTGGCCAGTGCCTGGCTGATTGGCCGCTTCATCGATCCATCCGCACGCTTTTTATGGCTGGCCTCGCCGGACGACTGCCCGGATGAGGCGCTGGGGTTCGATTTCGATGGGGCGACCTTTACTCACGTGGAAGAAAAAGTCACTTTCGAAACGCTGCTGGCGAGCTTCGACCTGGATTCACCCGCGCTACTCCGGCTTGGAAAACTCGTGCACTACCTCGATGTGGGGGGACATCAGCCGCCGGAGGCCGCCGGGGTCGAGTGTGTATTGATAGGGCTGCGCGAAACCCATAGCGATGATGATCAATTATTACAAGCTGCCAATCAGGTTTTCGACAGCCTGTTGGTCACTTACGGTAAGGAACAATAACCATGCACGAACCGTCAACTTCATCTGTACCGCCAAGCAGCGGGTCCAATCAAATCACCAGGGATGCGACCGCTGGTAACCTCAATGCATTCGGCCATCACATCACCTTCGGGGAGGCCGTGCGTGTCTGGTTGCGGGTCGCCATCCTGAGCTTTGGCGGTCCCGCCGGCCAGATCGCGGTGATGCACCGTATTCTGGTGGATGAAAAGCAATGGGTCAGTGAGAGCCGCTTCCTGCACGCGCTGAATTACTGCATGGTGCTGCCCGGACCTGAAGCCCAGCAACTGGCCACCTATATCGGCTGGCTGCTGCATGGCATCAAGGGTGGACTGGTTGCGGGCGCCCTGTTCGTGCTGCCGGGCTTTCTCAGCATTCTGGTGCTCAGTCTGCTCTACGCTGGATTTCAGGAAGCGTCACTGGTGCAGGCCCTGTTTTTCGGTATCAAGGCGGCCGTGCTGGCGATCGTGATCCAGGCGGTGATCCGCATCGGCAAGCGCGTCCTCAAGAACGCCTACATGTACGCATTGGCGGTCGCCGCTTTCGTGGCGATCTTCTTCTTTGCCGTGCCTTTCCCGATCGTAATCGTTACCGCCGGATTGATCGGTCTGCTGGGTCGGCATGTCGATCCGGAACGCTTTGTGGTCATCAAGGGGCACGATACCCCCGAGGACGCCGGGCGTGCGATTGATGCCATGATGGAGGGCGGCGCGGCAAGCCATACCCGGGCGTCACGGGGGCGGGCACTCAAGGTGCTCGCCGTCTGGCTGCCGCTGTGGTTTGCGCCACTTGTCGCCCTGCTTGTGACCTTGGGCTATGAGGATGTGTTCACCCAGATTGGGCTTTTCTTCAGCAAACTGGCGGTTGTCACCTTCGGTGGCGCCTATTCGGTGCTGGCCTACATGGCCCAGGAGGCGGTACAAAACTATGGATGGCTGGCACCGGGGGAAATGCTGGATGGTCTGGGTATGGCGGAAACTACACCCGGCCCGCTGATCCAAGTGGTGCAATTCGTGGGCTTTATGGGGGCCTTCCGGGCTCCGGGAACGCTCGACCCCTTCACAGCAGGCATCTTGGCATCGGTTTTAGCCACCTGGGTCACCTTCGTTCCCTGCTTTTTGTGGATCTTCCTGGGCGCGCCGTATGTGGAAACACTGCGCGGCAACCAGGCGGTGAGCGCGGCGCTGTCGGCGGTCACGGCGGCCGTGGTGGGCGTGATGCTGAATCTCGCCATCTGGTTCGCGGTGCACGTCGCCTTTAACGAGGTTGAAACTGTACGGGCCTATGGTATGCTACTGCTGATACCCGCCTGGGGCAGCATCCACATTGTCAGCGTCGCGCTGGCCGCGGGCGCCTTTATCGCTATGTTGCGCTTTAAGGTGGGCATGTTGCCGATGATTTTAGTCAGCGCACTGCTGGGTATTGTGTACCATCTGTTATTTGCAGGCGTCCCGGCGGCGTAACCCCCCAATACAGCCAAAAATGTTTCACAGCAACAAAAAAAGAGGAATAGCCATGACAATGTCTCCGCTTCGAGCATTCATTCTAATGTGCGCTTTATTCATTCAAGCATCCATAACAATGGCCGACGATTCCGGCCGCCTCGATGATAAGGCCATTGGCCAGGCGGCTGGCACCCAGGCAACGGCCAAACCTGATGGCGTGGTGCGTATCGGCTGGAAGCGCGACGACGTGCCCGTCACCGTTGACGGTATGAAGTTCCCGCCGCCGGCGGGCCTCGGGAGTTGGGCCGCGTTCAAGGCCTTGCCGGAGGGTGGTGTTATGGTGATGGGGGATACGGTGGTGTTTGAGGATGAAATCACCCCGGCCATGGACGCCGCCTTTGCCCACGGCCTGGACATCACCGCGCTGCACAACCATTTCGTGTTCGACCGTCCGCCGGTTTACTTTATGCACATCGGCGGCCATGGACGAAACGCCGAGTCACTCGCCGAAGGCGTCAAGGCCATGTGGGATGCCATTAAACAAGTGCGTAAAAAGCATCCCGTACCGCAAGAACGATTTCCGGGTGATGTGCCCGATATCACCGGCAAATACAACACCAAGACGTTGGAAAAGATTCTGGATGCCGAGGGCAGCCTTAACGGGCAGGTGCTGAAATTCACGTTCGGGCGCAGCGCCAGAATGCACGGTGTGGAATTTGGCGCATCCATGGGCCTGTCCACCTGGGCCGCCTTCTCCGGGAATGAGAAGCAGGCGGTCGTCGATGGGGATTTTGCCATGACCGCGGACGAGATCCAGCCGGTGATGCGGACGCTGCGTCAGGCGGGCATCCACATCGTGGCGCTGCACAACCATATGACCGGTGAAACGCCTTCCTACTATTTCCTGCATTATTGGGGCAAGGGCAAGCCCGAGGATCTGGCGAAAGCGATACGGGCAGCGCTGGAGACGCAAAGATGAATTGAGAGTGGGATTCGTGATTTGACGGGTTATACGGGGTCGATCAGCGTGACCAACTTTTCCATCAATATCAGCGAGGCATTATTCGAAAGTTGCTGGCCTTCTTCGATGTACTCCCAGACCGTTGCATCGCTTTTCCAGCCGCCTTGTTTCTTGATCAGCTCGAAGTCTACCCGTTCTCGAGCCGCCGAAGTGGAGAGGCCGCGGCGAAAACTGTGACTGCTCAACTCGGGCACGAAGTCGAACTGACAGGCCTTGCCCAGGGTTTTGAGCAAGTCATTAATTGCCCCTGGGTTCAGAGGCCTGGGCGTCACCTGATCCCAGCGGTTAACCGGCCTAAAGAGCGGGCCGCTATCAATCTCAGCGCTATCCATCCAGGCCTTGATTGCTGTAGCCGGACAACAACCTGGTGTACCGAAAGGTAAGGCGCGGGCCAGCCCTGTCGCCTGTTGATCCGTTTTGGAGCGCGGCAACCGGATGATCAGGCCTTCCGGCTCCCAATTCAGATCACTGATTTGAATGGCCACCAGTTCGCTGCGACGAAAAGCGCCGAAAAAGCCGGTCAACACCAGGGCGATATCCCTATGCTTCTTTTTGCTATCCGGCAAACACCGCAGGTAATCCACCATTTGTGCGATGTGTTCCAGGCGTAGGGCCTTGGCCTTGCGTTTGGGTTGGCCATGAGTGCGACGAATGCCTTCCATGGTTTTCCGCACCAGGGGATCGCGCACCGGATCAGTGACGCCTTGGTAATGGTGCCACTGGCTAATGGCGGTGAGGTGGAGATCTAACGTCCGGGCGTTGAGCGATTCGGCCCTGGCGAGCAGATAGCGCACCACCGTATCTCGGTCAGTCGGCAACCGGCCACCCCATTTCTCAAATTGGCGAATGGCGGATCGGTAGGCCTTGCGGGTGTTATCGGAGGTGGCCGCCTGGAGGTAGTGCCGCAGTGACTCGGATTCCCGATGAGCAATCTGGTTCGATTCCTCATTACGTAATGCTAAGTCGGTGGCCATTTTGGGTGGTTTGGTGTTCATGAATTGGATTCCTATCGGTGTCACCAGAAAGGCGGCTATGTACCGGCGTTACAAGCAGAAGATTTTCAGCTTAATACCATAGCCAACGATAACCTTGATTATCGAAGGTTAAAAATTGAAACTCAAGAAACTTTGATAAGCATAAATATAATGTTATATTACGTGTTACATAATACGTTACTAAATAGTTTGAGAGGAAATCTCCCTATGGCACGCGCCGGAGTCACTTTCCACGATGTCGCCAAAGCCGCCGAAGCCATCAAAACCCAAGGCCAGGAGCCTACGGTGGATCGAGTGCGGGAACATATGGGCACCGGCAGCAAAAGCACCATCGCGCCGCTGCTCAAGCGTTGGCGATCAGACAACGGAGAGGCAGCCGATATCGGTGGACTCCCGAACGACCTGGTGGAGGTAGTGAAATCACTCCACGAGCGGGTACAGCAGATGGCCGACCACCGTATTGAGGAGACCCGTCAGGAATTTGAGGCGTCAAATAAAGAACTCCGCAAAGAATTGGCCGATTCCAAAAACACCATCGCGCAACTTACTGCCCGACAACAGGATCTTGAGAGCCAGATTGAACGGCAGAACAAAGAAAAAAGCGCGTTAGACAAGTCTCTGGAAGATGTGCGTATCAGCCTGGTCAAAGCCGAGGCCCAACGAGACGAAGCCATTGTGCGAACCGCTGAATTAAAGGAAAGTATTGCGGAACTTAAGCAGGAAAATAAGGACATCCGCGATCATTTTGAACATTATCAGCAGCGCACTGCCGAAGACCGTCAGCAAGAACGCGAACAGTTCCGGATCGATACCCAGGGGTTGAAAGACCAGATGCAGGAACTGCAACACCGGTTCGACCAGGCTGAGTCAAGAGCGTCCGAGTTATTTGATGCCAATGCGCAGTTACAAAGCAATGCCGATAAACTTGAACAGACCAATGCGACGCTAAACAGGGATTTGAACGGAAAGGTAGATGAGACCCAGAACCTGAAGCGCAACCTTGAAGACGCCATGACGAAGAACCAGGAATACCAGCATAAAAATGAGCAATTGGCAGAAAAAATAGCAGCTCTCACTGCTCAGAAAGCAGATGTCGATAAGGAATTGGCCGTGTTATCCCAAGCTTTGAAGGCCACCAAAACCGAGTTGAAAACCATCCAGGATAAAGTGACGTATCTGACCGATGAGAACAAGGTAATTCTTCAGGAAAAGGCGATGATCCTAGGACAATTCAAACAACTCCAGGGTTCGCTATGAAAAAGGCTGTCACAGCATTGAATATTCGGTAATGTTCCAAAGATGACCAAGTTTTAAGGGCAAATGCCGGGTTAGCGGCTATCTGACGGAAACCTACGGTTTCGAGGGTGCCACAGGATTCAAAACCGTAGGTTTTCGTTCAAATGCCCCCGCTGGTCC
>CAZWJB010000038.1:0-4248 GCA_964634485.1 uncultured Thiohalobacter sp.
ACCTCAAAGGCAAACAGGTAGATCGTCAGTATCAGCAGCGCCGATACCCAGGCAACTTCCACACTTGGTACAGCAGCCGCCAGAATGATGGCCACACCGACAAAAATAACGGCAGCAATTAACTGCCTGGCTGAAATACCGCTGCTTTCTTCCGACAGACCCGGCCTGTCATTCGACAGGTTTGCAGGGACAGCACTGGTGTATCCGGTCTGATTCAAGTGACTACCTCACGGGTGAAAAAGTTCAGTACCCTGGTCAGCGCATCGCACCGGCCGGGTATTAATACTAATCAGAGGTAGATCAAGAATTTGTTAAAACAACGTTAAGATTCCGTTAAGCACGCTGATGAGTGTCCCGGGAATCACTGAAATTGAGCCGGAAGCGGGTACCCTTACCTACCCGGCTGCTGACCTTGATCTGCCATCCGTAGTGCTGACAGATACGCCGTACCAGCGACAGGCCTATACCTTCCCCACCCTGGGCGCTGTAAAAGGGCTTGAACACTTCCTCGAGCTGTTGCGTCGGGATGCCAACCCCGGTGTCAGCAACACTGATACTGTAACGGTCCAGCGTAATCCTGACACAGCCCTGTGTGGTATACGAAAAGGCATTGCGTATCAGGTTACCGACCACGATGCGCAACAGTGCACACTCCACTGGCAGGACAGGTGCTGAGCGAATGGTGATCTCCACGGCAACGTTATTGCTTTCCAGCAGATGACGGTGGCTATCCACTACTTCGTGCAACAGCTTGTCGACTTCGCAGCTTGCGGTCAGTTTGTCCTGCTGCTGTTCGCGGGCGAGTTCCAGCAGTGCGTGAGTCATTTCCGACATTTCGTGTGCGGCGCGCGCGATACGCCGCACGCGTGTTTGCTGGGCGTCATCCAGCGCAGCGTCTTCCTGCAGCACCTCCGCTGCGCCTTTGATTACCGCCAGCGGGGTACGCAGTTCATGGCTGACGTCTGCGGTGAACGCCTGTTCGCGCTCGATAAACGCTCTCAGTCGTTCCTGGTAGGCATCGAACTCTTTGGCAAGAGAGCCGACCTCATCGCGGGGAAAGTCACTGGCCAGTGCGTGGGTCCGCCCCCTGGGTTCAAGAATCCCCACGCGGCGTGCCAGTTCACCCACCGGCGAAACGACACGCTCTGCCAGCCATAATCCCAGCGCGGCCGACAGGCCGATCATAATCAGCACGCCACCGGCGAGAAATGCCTTGAACTGCCGTTCCTTGTGCCGGATCTGCGCGTCATCGTACAGCAATACGAAGTGCCTGTTATCCTGGATGCGGACCTCCGCAAAATAACTACTGCCATCAAGCAGCATCTGGTGCAAGCCGGCCGGCATGCTATAGAGCACCTCCGGGATCGAGGTACGCTTGATATCGTCTATCACGTAGGCACGCATGACGGTGCTGCTGGGGGGGACGGTGGCGGGATCTTCAGCGTAACGTTCGATGAAATCCTCGAGTTCTGCCGAAAGGGTTTCAGTGACCAGGCGTTGTTCCATGTTAATGGTCAGCCAGTAGAGTATACCGGCCAGCACCAGACTGATAACACCGCCGAGCAACGCGAAAGCGATGCTGATGCGATAGCGTAGACTAGTCCTGAATCTCATCAGGTGCAGCCAGTTGGTATCCCATACCGTGAACTGTACGCAATAAGGGTGTTTCGAATGGTTTGTCAATGGCACTGCGCAGCACGTGCAGGTGGGTGCGCAGCGCGTCGCTGTCCGGCCGCTCATTACCCCAGATACGGCGTTCCAGTTCGCGTTTCGGCACCACACGGGGTGACTGGCGAATCAACAGCGTCAATAATTTCAGTGGAATGGGTGGCAGGGTGATCTGCTGACCAGCGCGTTCCACGCGCAGGGTTTCAGGATCAAACACCAGGTCGGCGACCTGCAGCACGTCCCTTTCCCGGTCGCCGCGGGCACGCCGCACCAGCGCCCTGAGCCGGGCTTCCAGTTCCTGCAGGGCAAAGGGTTTTACCAGGTAATCATCGGTGCCGGCGGCAAACCCGTCCAGCTTGGCATCCAGCGTATCCCGCGCCGTGAGCATCAGCACCGGCGTGTTCACCCCGGCATCGCGAATACGCCGACAGACTTCCAGGCCATCCAGGCCCGGCAAGGTCAGATCGAGCACAATGGCATCGTAGACCTTGTCCTGGATGAACTGCATTCCGGATCGTGCATCATAGGCCGCGTCCAGTACGTACCCCTTGGGCTCGAGGTAATCATACAGATTGGCAACCAGGTCCGGGTTGTCTTCAATAACCAGTATGTACATGATGCCTAGTCACTCCGGTATTCACTCGCGTTCTACGGATTCACATTCCCTGAAAATACGTTTATCGCAGGTTTTGCAGATCGTCTTGTCCAGTTTCTGGAAAATGCCGGTTATGGCTGCAGTCTTGGACTGGAATACGTTATTGGGGCCAATGGCATCCAGGCAACCACAACCCTCCAGTGACTCCCACAGGCCCTTCTTGACCTTGATAAGGTAAAAACCCCCGTCATTTGCCTTACGCTTTTTCGCCTCCTCCACCAGGATTGCGCCCCCGCTAATATCCGCGAAGTTGATGCCCTGTGCAACGACTGCCAGGTGCTTCTGCTCCGGGTGGTTCTTTTCAAGGTCGGAGAACGCCTCCTGCACATGGTTGATGGAGCCAAAGAACAGGGAACCGTCAATGCGCAGTATATGTAACTGCGGACACTCCGGCAGGTTCGGGTCGGTCGCGAATTTTCGCTTGTACTGGCGTGAATCCGGGACCCGGGTAACGATGCGTGGCCTGGACACCCGCATCAGGTAGAGAATCAGTGACAGCATGACACCGGCAAGGATGGCGAACTCCAGTTCCAGGAACAGGGCACCGAAAAATGTCACCGCCATGATGCCGGTTTCACGTCGGCTGGACTTGAGGATATGGCCGATCTCATGGAAATCGATAAGGCCCCAGGCCACCAAAAACAGGATGCCCGCCATAGCGCCGTTGGGCAGCCATGCCGCCAGTGGCGCTACCAGCAGTACGATCAGTATCAACAACAGTCCGGCAAACATGGCCGCCAACGGTGTTTTGGCGCCGGACTGGAAGTTCAGACCACTGCGATTGAAAGAGCCGGTCGCTACATAGCCGGAGAAAAAACTGCCGGCAATATTGGACAGGCCCTGGCCGATGAATTCCTGGTTTCCGTCGATGCGCTGGCCGCTGCGCGCGCCCAGCGAGCGACCGATGGATACCGCCTCGGTCAGGGCAAACAGGGTGACGGCCACGGCAGTCGGCGCAAGATTCTTGATGGTGGCAAGAGAAAAATCCGGTGAGGAAAGCGGTGGCAGTGTCTGTGGCAGTGCGCCGACATTTTCGATGTCTGTGACTGCAACACCGAAAAGCCGGTTAAGCACCGCGGCTACCAGACTGCCGAATACCATGGCGATGATCAGATACGGCAGCCTGGGCCACAGGCGTTTTACCGCAATGCCCGACAACAGGGTCGACAATGCCACTGTGGTTACATACGCGTTGATGTACGGAATCTGGTGCCAGAAGGCAATCAGCACATCCTGCACATGGCCGCCGCGCGGAATCTCCACGCCGAAAAAGTTTTTCAGCTGCTTGCTGGCAATCAGAATGGCAGCGCCAGCGGTAAAACCGACAATTACCGAATGGGAGATAAAATTGACCAGCGCTCCCATGCGTACAAAGCCCAGCACAATTTCAATGATACCGACCATAAACGTCAGGGTCAGCGCCAGGGTCACATAGTCCATTGTACCGGGCTCTGCGTACACGCTGAGTGAAGAAAACAGCACGATCGATGCCGCGGTGGTGGGGCCCGACACCAGGTGCCAGGAGGAACCGAACAGTGCAGCAACAATGGCAGGCACCATGCCCGCATACAGCCCGTATTCCGGGGGCATGCCGGCGATGGTAGCAAACGCCACGCCCTGGGGCAGCACCACAATGGCGCCGGTCAGCCCGGCAATCAGGTCGCCGCGCACCGTATCCTTGCGCAGCAACGGCCACCAGGTCAGAAAAGGGAAATACTGGATGAGTGAATCAGACCAGTTCGCTTGCTTCATGAATTCACCAACTACTGCAGGAAAGGCCCGGTTACAATCGACCCGTGTCAGATGGCCGGCTAACTTACCATAACAATTGTCAAGTTTACGTTAAGCGCCCAGCAGACCCATCACCAGATTACACCTTTGCAGCAGCGATGCTTGTGGAAGACAAAAACGCCGCAACCCTCTCA
>CAZWJB010000038.1:4348-8900 GCA_964634485.1 uncultured Thiohalobacter sp.
GCTTTATAACATTCGATTGTTTATGGGTATTGAGATAGACCAATCCTGTGCCAGTTTATACCAATCGCCGACCGGCGAGGCACCTGGTCAACGACATCACCCCAAAGAAGATCGCGAACAGGCGTCAGGAAGCTCAACGGCGCTCATGGTTCCTCCGCTGCCAGTCTGCAATGACCACCTGCAGTATAAGATGCTACGATAAGCTTCTGTATATCAACCAGGGAGAAATCAAGACTGTCTCCAGGAAAGGATTATCATTTCGAGGAGTCGTCGATTCCGCTCAAGGTTACCTGTCAGGAGTACCCATGAACTGTAGCATTTTGAAATCAGTTATTGCCACGCTGCTACTAAGTGGGATCGCTGTCCCGCACACGACGTGGGCCAAACAGGCGCAGGAAGATGTCAGAGATGCCGTCACATGGACAGCGCCGGCGGCCGCACAGCGTGAGGCGATCGCGTCCGCAGCGCTGCGCACGCTGCGCCACATCACCCGGGCGCGCAGCGCCATTCATAATAATGATCTGGATCAGGCCCGCCAGGACGTACAACAGGCGCGGGAGCTGCTGGCATTGGTGGAAGCCGCCAGACCTGCTGCCCGCCTCAAGGAACACCTCTGGGTCGTCCGGCAACACATGGACTACGAAACCACCGAAGATATCATCGACGACCTGACACTTATCGACGCTGAATTGCTGAGTCTTGGCAGCATCATGCCGACTGCAAGGGCACACCGGCATTTACAGAACGCCCAGGCCTTTATGATGAAGAACAATACCGATGCCGCACGGCAGGAACTGGACAGCCTGGAAGCTTCTCTGGTATTCACGGAGTTCGACTTGCCTCTGGCCGCCGGTGAACAGCAAATCCTTGCGGCCCAGGAAGCGCTGACCCGCAATCAGCCAGCCGCAGCAGATAAAAACCTGGTAGCAGCCGAGGAAAGTATCCAGTTCATCACCCTGGGCGGCAGTGCTCCGCTGGTAAGCGCACGCACCCATTTGCGCCGCGCTGCAAGGAACTACCGTGATGAATACTTCGCTGCCGCCAGGGCGGACCTGGCGCAGGCCAGCGAGTGGCTGCGGCGCGCTGGCAAAGACGCCGATGAAAAGACCCGCAAGGAGGCACAGGAGCTGGCTACGAAAATCGATGCTCTGAAAGACAAGTTAGATACTGAAGCGGACGATCACACGCATACGCTTGGCAATTTCCTGCACAGAAGCGCTGTACTGATCGAACGAGAAGCGGAAGATCTGTGGTTGCGTTACAAACAGCAGCGGTCGGCTAACAAAACATTGCGGAAGCTGCTGGATGCCAAAACGCATTTGTTTTACGCTGAGTACGATCTTAGCCTGGGTCGCGATACAGATGTCGTCAGGGGTGAACTGGAGTCTGCGGATCGCTATCTGGAAGAAGCGATGAACGAAGCCACTCCACCCGTGCGCGAACGGATCAATCAACTGCGCAAAGAGGTCCATGCGCTTGAGGAGGATCCCGGCGGTGACCGCGAACAGGTCAGGGCCCGCTACGAACAAGCTATGGCAGACCTGATCCAGCTGATTCATGATCACTGACTGTACTGGCCCTCCTTGGTCAGGCGCTGTTTGAGCGCCTTGAGTGCATTCAGCACCCGGTGTTCCTGGAAGAAGTCCAGCCCGGCGTTCTGATACAGCGCCAGGAATCCCACAAAACCGCCCAATAATCTGGCAAGGCACTTGACTCCGTACCTGGGTACAGGGATTAGGATTGTATTTATGATGAATTCAGGAGATCCCGCCACGCCAGAAGCAAGTACAACGACAGCCAGCAACGGCTCCATGATCGCGGCCGTCATAGCCGCCATTGGCGCATCACTATGCTGCATTGGCCCGCTGGTACTGTTAGCGCTGGGCATTGGTGGCACATGGATCAGCACCCTCACTGCACTGGAACCCTATCGCCCTGTCTTCATTGGCGTCACCTTGATCTTTTTAGGGTTAGCCTTTCGCAAACTCTACCTGGCCCCGCAACAGTGCACGTCCGGTGATGCCTGTGCAGTTTCAACGACACGGCGCAATCAACGCATCATCTTCTGGGTTGTGGGTGCACTGATAATTGCGCTGCTGACCTTCCCTTATTACGGCCTGGTCTTTTTTGAATAATTCCACAGGCTACGGCGCCCAACTGGCCGGTGAAGACGATACCGTTGTCACAGGTGGTAACGGCGGTGGGTTACAGGTTGCCATTATCGGTACCGGTTCCGGCGCATTTGCGGCGGCAATCAAAGCCGTCGAGGAAGGTGCACAAGTAACCATTATCGAGGGTGGCGAGGTCATCGGCGGCACCTGCGTGAATGTCGGCTGTGTGCCTTCCAAGATCATGATTCGTGGGGCGCATATCGCACACCTGCAAGCACACCATGCATTTGAGGGTATTCCATTGAACAAACCCAGCCTTGATCGCGGTGCACTGGTCAGGCAACAGCAGGCGCGCGTCGAGGAACTGCGCCACGCAAAATACGAGAGCATTCTGGAATCCAATCCGGGTATCAGCCTGATCCGTGGCTGGGCGCGCTTCCAGGATCAGCACACACTGATCGTGACCCGGGCCAATGGGTCGGAAAAGACCGTGACGGCAGATCGTATCCTGCTTGCCACCGGTGCCCGGCCCGCCATCCCGGATATACCTGGCCTGAAAGACACCCCCTACTGGACTTCCACGCAGGCTTTGATTGCCGAACAGATTCCCGAGCATCTGGTGGTCATTGGCGCCTCGGTCGTGGCGCTGGAACTGGCGCAGGCCTTCCTGCGTCTCGGCTCGAAAGTAACGATCATGGCGCGCAGCGTGTTTCTGTCCAGGGAAGACCCCGCCATCGGCGAAGGTCTGGTCAAGGTGTTGGAGGAAGAAGGTGCGCGGGTATTACTGCATACCCTGCCCGGTTCAGTATCGCACGACGGGTCACAGTTTATCCTGCCATCGAAAGCCGGTGAGATTCACTGCGACCAGTTGCTGGTCGCCACCGGTCGTCAACCGAACACTGATCAACTGAATCTCGACAAGGCCGGCGTCGAGACCGGTCGCAATGGTACCATCGTTATCGACGATCACATGCGCACCTCGGTCGAGCACATCTATGCGGCCGGTGATTGCACCAACCAGCCGCAGTATGTGTACGTCGCGGCCGCCGCCGGCACCCGCGCGGCTATCAACATGACCGGTGGCGATGCCGCGCTGGACCTTACCGCCATGCCCGCGGTGGTGTTTACCGAGCCGGCCGTGGCGTCGGTTGGGCTCACTGAAAACCAGGCGAATGATCAAGGCATCGCTACCGATTCACGCACGCTGGATCTGGAGAATGTGCCGCGCGCATTGGCCAACTTTGACACCCGTGGCTTCATTAAACTGGTGGCGGAAAAAGACAGCGGCCGCCTGATCGGCGCACAGATCCTGGCGCCCGAGGCCGGTGAGATGATTCAAACCGCGGTACTGGCAATCCGCAACCGGATGACGATCGAGGATCTGGCCGGGCAACTGTTCCCTTACCTGACGATGGTGGAAGGACTCAAGCTCTGCGCTCAAACATTTAACAAGGACGTGAAACAACTATCCTGTTGCGCAGGCTGACACGCGGAGGGCAATCATGAAGGCATTTCTTGAACAGTTCAGCGGCTTGATTGGCGCTACTATCGCTGCTGCCTGTTGTCTTGGCCTGCTGATCGCCGGGGCCGCCGTGGCGTTCTACGGCATGTGTGAGTACTTACAGCAACCGTCAGGAACGCGTCAGCACGCTTGATAATGGACAACATGGACCTCGAACGGATGGTCGCTGCGGTGCAGGACTACTTTCCGACACTCACCCCCGAAGAACAACAAATCGCGGTACAGACCTATCAGTTACTGGCAACGGGTGCACCGGTCACTCGCCAGCAGCTTGCGAGCAGTCTGCAATTATCGTTAGACACGGTCTCGGAAACACTGGATCGCTGGTGGGGCGTTCAATTCGATGAACAGAAACGCATCATCGCGTTCTGGGGACTGACCCTGCAGCCAACCACACACCGTCTGCATATGAACGAGCGTACGCTCTACACCTGGTGCGCCTGGGACACGTTGTTCGTCCCATTGATACTACGCATTACTGCGCAGATAGCATCCCAATGCCCGGTCAGCAAGGCGCTGATCCATCTCACGGTCACCCCAGGTCAGGTGGCAGCCGTCAAACCCGACAGTGCAGTCCTGTCTTTCCTCATGCCTGATGCCGGTGCAGTGAAGAACAACATTGTCGCCAACTTCTGCCATTATGTGTTCTTTATGTCATCGCGCGACGCGGGTGCGCAGTGGGTTGAGGCTCATCCCGGCACCTTTTTGATGTCAATCGAAGATGCCTTCATACTCGGGCAAAAAATTATTGCCAAACAGTATGCGGATGTCATTGACCGATGAGAGCGATCCGATGAAAAACATCTTCGGCCTCGGCCTGCGCCCGCCTTTTTATAAAGAAGCTGCGGCAGGCGAGATAGCTGTTGACTGGTTCGAAGTCATTACCGAAAACTTCATGGTCGATGGCGGCAACCCGCTG
>CAZWJB010000039.1:0-8892 GCA_964634485.1 uncultured Thiohalobacter sp.
AGTAGGACACGTTCTCCATAGCGATGCGGCGTTCCAGGATGTCCTGGGTGCGGCGAATGCGCTCAGCTACATAGTGTACGGCTTCTTCGGTGAAGGGGATCGGCATCAGGTCATAGAGATGACCGTCGTCGCTGCAATAGCTCAGGTGTTCTGAATAAGCCTGGATGCTGTGCTGGTCCAGGAAACGTTTCAGACGCTGCAGAAATGTTTCATCCAGCGGGGAGGGGCTGCCGATAGATAATGAAAGTCCGTGGCAGATGAAGGGATGGCGCTCGGTAAATGCGCGAAACTGTTTGCCGTAGCGTCCGCCGACCCCGATCCAGTTTTCCGGTGCGACCTCATAGAAATCGACCTGTGATGGCGGCTGGTCCGCGAGCGGACCCATCAGGGTCCGCCGCAGGCCGAGTCCGGCACCATGAACGGGGTAGCGTAACTCCTTCATGGTTAAAGCAGTTTACTTGCTACCACCGCATTTGCCTTCTTTCTTCATCTTGGATTTGTCCATGCCTTCCTTGTCCATTTTGCCTTCGCCGCACTTACCTTCACCGCATTTGCCTTCCTTCTTCATCTTGGACTTGTCCATCTTGCCTTCGCCGCATTTGCCTTCTTTCATCTTGGACTTGTCCATGCCTTCCTTGTCCATCTTGCCTTCGCCACACTTGCCTTCTTTTTCCTTCATGTGCGATTCGCCGCACTTGCCTTCTTTCATGTCACCTTCGGCAACCATGTAGCCGCTGGACAGTTCAGTCATGCTGAACGGATTCTGCGCAGCATTGGCAATGGAAGTGCCGGCCAGTGAAGTAACAAAAGCAGCGCCGATGGCAACAGCAACGGGTTTCAGAACAGTTTTCTTGGACATTGGATACGCCTCCTATCAGGCTTTTAGTATTGATTGCGGTACCGGGTACCGCGGTTTAACCGGCATTTCAAGTTGCCATTCATCGTGAATGACAGCCTCTACGACTTGCCGGGTGGGGAAAAGTTTCCGTTGCGTAGCGGCACGGAAACGGAAAATGGGGTAATTCAGCTGTGCGCTGCAGGTATTGCCCAATCTAGCCGTCCTCAGCAAGGGTTTTGATGCAGGCGATATACCGTTCTTCATTGGGTAATTCGCCGTCTCTTTGTGCCTGCCAGATTATTTCTGCCAGGCATTCCATAAGGTTGTGTTGCAGCTCGTGATCGTCGGTAACCTTTGCCAGCAGCTGTTCGTACAGCTTGCGGATGCCAGCCGGCCGATCGGTAGCGATCTGGTCCTGGATGGCAAGGTGCATACCCATGTGCAGGAACGGGTTGGTTTCTCCCAGTTCCGGCAGATAGTCCCTGCCCAGGGCCTGATCGGTGTTTTCCAGCAGGCTGTGATATTCCGGGTGCTGCTCAATCACCGCAACTATCCGGGTCTGTAACGGATTCAGTGACTTGCCCTGGCGGTAGAGGTTCCATGCCTCTACGTATACACCCCGCAACTGGCCTCGATCTTGTCCAAACAGCATTACGGGCCCCGATAGTCAGCCGCGGAGAATACCCAGTGCAGGCCACTGGATGCAAGTTTTGACTGTCGCCAATTGGCGTCAGTTTTCCGCCTTGTAGCGGTATTCGCACAGGTCCTCGATGCTGCAGCTTCCGCAACGCGGGGTACGGGCGATGCAGGTATAGCGCCCGTGCAGGATCAGCCAGTGATGGGCATCCTGTTTGAATTCGTCGGGCACAAACTTCAGCAATCGGTTCTCTACTGCAACGACATTTTTGCCCGGAGCGATCCCTGTCCGGTTCGAAACACGAAATATATGGGTATCCACGGCGATGGTCGGCTGGCCGAACGCAGTATTCAATATAACGTTGGCGGTCTTGCGGCCGACGCCGGGCAGGGCTTCGAGTGCGGCGCGCTGGTCGGGTATCTCGCCGCCGTGCTGTTCCACCAGCATCCGGCATGCAGCGATCACATGCCTGGCCTTGTTATTGTACAGGCCTATGGTTTTGATGTACTCCTTCAGGCCCGCTTCGCCCAGCCTGAGCATTGCCTGCGGTGTCCCGGCCTTTTTGAACAGTGCCCTGGTGGCCTTGTTGACGCCAACATCGGTAGCTTGTGCCGAGAGTGTGACCGCGACCAGCAGCTGGAAGGGATTGCTGAAACTGAGCTCTGTCGTGGGGTGGGGGTTTTCGTTGCGCAGCCGGGTGAATATCTCGATCCGTTTCTGCCTGTTCATTCCATGGTAGCCGAATGTTCAGTGTGCAGCTTGTGCAGCCTGATCGCCGGGTGCCGGGATAACTGCTGACCTGGTCTCCTTGCGTAGGTCTATAGCGTTTTTCATGGCTATGAGCAGCCCGAGCCCGATAAAGGCGCCGGGGGGCAGCACGGCGAGCAGGAAGCCGTGGTAGCTCTCGATAAACTGGATGGTCATCGAGCGGGCAGCGTCGCCAAACATCATGTGTGCGTGTGAAAACAGCGTTCCGTGGCCGATGATTTCCCTCAACGTACCGAGCGTCACCAGTACCAGCAGGAAGCCAAGCCCCATACTGAACCCGTCCACGAAAGAGCGGCCCACGGTATTTTTCGAGGCGAAGGCTTCGGCGCGGCCAATAATGGAACAGTTGGTCACGATCAGCGGGATGAAAATACCCAGTACATTGTATAAATCGTAAAACCAGGCTCTCATGGAGAGCTCGATGATGGTCACAATTGAGGCAATGACCAGCACAAAAACCGGAATACGAACTTCCGGTCGCACCAGTTTGCGGATCATCGAAATCGTGACATTGGAGGCGACCAGGGTAATCAGGGTGGCGAGTCCCAGGCCAAGACCGTTAACGAAAGTACCTGTGACTGCCAGCAAGGGACAGATACCCAGCACCTGGACCAGGCCAACATTGTTGGTCCAGAGGCCGTCGCGGATAATGTCTGGCAATGAATTCATGAATCAGTCGCTGCTTCCGGAGCCTGTTCGAATAGCTTTTGCCTGCGCAGTTTATAGTATAACAAGGCTTTGTGGACGGCTTTCACTACAGCTCGAGGGGTTACAGTCGCACCGGTGAACTGGTCGAACCGTCCGCCGTCGCGTTTCACCCGCCAGCCCTTTTTAGCGGGATTGGACAGCGACTTACCGTCAAAACCCAGAATCCAGTCCGATCTGCCTGCTTCTATACCATCTCCCAGCCCGGGCGTTTCACGATGCTGGACGACGCGTACCCCGGCCAGCGTTCCATCCAGGTTAACAGCGACAAGCAGCCTGATATTGCCGTTATAACCGTCCGGCGCCACCGGCGCCAGCACAGCGGCTACCGGCCAGCCACCCTTGCGCGCGCGGTACACCGGAACCGCTTCATCGGTTCCCAGTAGCTCGGGGTTATGGACCAGCAGGATATCGGAAAAAATATCGTTGTCGTAACGATCGGATGGTACCAGCTGGTTAAGACTGTTCAGTAATGCCCGGCGATGATTCTCGGCGATACGTTCTTCAGTACTGTCAAAGGTGAACGCGACCAGTCCACTGCCGATCACGGCGAACAGAAGCAGAAAACCCGCAGAAATGAAAACCGGCCGGTAGGTCATTCAGCTTTCCCTGGAATCCTTCTGGCCGAATACGCGTGACGGTGTCAGGTAGTCGATGGTAGGGGCTGCCATATTCATTAACAGGACTGCGAACGCGATACCTTCCGGATAGCCACCCCAGGTGCGGATGATATAGGTCAGAACGCCGATGCCGGCTCCGTAGTAGAGGCGTCCACGATGGGTGGTTGCCGCTGAAACCGGGTCGGTTGCAATAAAGAATGTCCCCAGCATGGTCGCGCCGCTGAACAGGTGGAAGACAGGTGAGCCAAAGCTGTCGGCGTCGGCGATGTAGAAAAACAGCGACACGACAAACAGCGAACCGAGCATACTTGCAGGTATCTGCCAGTGTATGGCGCGCTTTTGCCACAGCCAGAGTCCACCGAGCAGGAAGCCGGTATTGATCCATTCCCAGCCACGCCCGGCGAAGCTGCCGTAGCGGGGGTCGGCGAGTATTTCACTCCAGGTAAAGTTCAGGCCGATGCGGGTTTTGGCCACATCCAGCGGTGTCGCCATGGTGACGCTGTCAAGGGTTGTATCAGCAGGCAGCGCTTCTGCGAATACCAGGCGCAAGGTATCGACCAGGCCGAGTGTTTCGGCATCGATGCCCTGCGTAGGTGGCCACAAGGTCATCTGTAGCGGGAAGGAAATGATCAGTACGACAAAACCCACCATGGCGGGATTGAACGGGTTATAACCCAGCCCGCCATACAATTGTTTTGCCACTACAATGGCAAACAATGCGCCGACGACCGGAATCCACCAGGGCGCCAGCGGCGGCAGCGACAGTCCCAGCAGCAGACCGGTCAGCAGCGCACTGCCATCGTGGAGTGTCGGCATCACCGGCCATTTGCGCAACTGCAGCATAGCGGCTTCGGCGAGCAACGCGGTTGCCGAGCTGATGAGCAGGTTGAACAGGATACCCCAGCCAAAAAACCAGATCAGGATCAGGGTGCCGGGTATCAGGCCCAGCATGACCTGCAGCATGAGCCTGGGCAGGTTGTTGTGCAACGGTAGACAGGGGGAACTCTGTGTCGGGAATTCCATCAGGGCTGGCCGCCGGTTGAAGTGCGACGGCGATCGACTTCAGCAATTTTCGCCTGCTGCTCCTCGGTGAGATTGTTGGTGTTACGCGGTCCCGCGGATTGTGCATCCTTCTTCGCCTTGACGCGCTTCAGCGCGGCGGCTATTTCGGCTTGCTTGGCGGTGGCATCGCCAACCTTGGGTTTAAGGGCTTTTCTCGCCCTGGCACGACGTTCCTGCAGCGCTTTCTTTTCCCGTTCCAGACGTTCGGTACGGAACTCATGGCGCTGACGGGCCATGTCGGAAAACTGCCGTTCGCTATCCAGAGACCATATCTCCGTTTTCGCAAAGCGGTAGTACTGGACCAGCGGGATATGACTGGGACACACTTGTGCGCAGCAACCGCATTCAATGCAGTCGAACAGGTTGTAATCCTGAATATTGTCAAAGCTCCGGGCGCGCGCATACCAGTACAGCTGCTGTGGCAGCAGGTTGGCGGGGCATACGTCAACGCAGTCGCCACAGCGGATACACGGACTGGCGGCGGTGACCTGGGGTGTTTCCCGGTAACTTGCCGCAAGGATGCAGTTTGTGGTCTTGATGGCGGGTACGGCATCGCTGGACAGGGAGAACCCCATCATTGGTCCACCTATCAGCAGTCTGCCGGCCTCGTCCGTATAGCCACCACATTCCTTGATGATATCGGCTATGGGCGTACCGATACGGACTTCAAGGTTGGCGGGCTGTCTGACACCTTCACCGGTCACTGTCACCACCCGCGATATCAGCGGCTCTCCCTGCAACAGTGCGCGTGCAATGGCGGCGGCAGTACCGACGTTATGACACACGATGCCCAGATCCAGCGGCAACCCCTGGCTGGGGACTTCTTCACCGGTTAGTGCGTAGATGAGTTGTTTTTCACCACCGGCGGGATAAATTGTAGGCACCGGTGTTATGCGTATGGTGTTCTCTCCCGCCTCGTCCAGGCAGCGCTGCAGACACTCGACCGCCCCCGGCATGTTGTCCTCAACGCCAATCGCGACCTGCCGGGCGTTGAGGGCGTGGCGCATAATGCGTACCCCGTCGATAATGTCCCACGGGCGATTGCACATCAGGGCTTCATCGCAGCTGATGTAGGGTTCGCACTCCGCTGCATTGATAACCAGCAGGTCAACCTCCCGGCCCGGGCCCGGGTTAAGCTTTACCGAGGCAGGAAAGCCGGCCCCACCCAGACCGACAATGCCCGCATCGCGCACCCGCTGGCGGATATCGGCAGGGTCGGCGTCAAACACAGCCTCCATCCTGAGGCTGGTATCGGCGGCTTGATCCTTGCCATCGGTTGCAATCACGATGCAGGTGGCCTGCATGCCGGACGGGTGTGGCACCGGGTAGTCGCCGATGGCGACGACCTTGCCCGAGCTCGAAGCGTGTACCGGTGCGCTGATGTAGGCAGATGAGCGGGCAATCAACTGGCCTTTCAGAACCTCATCGCCAACCTCGACCAGTGGCTCCGCTGCTTCGCCGATATGCTGGCTGAGCGGAATATACAGCTGTTCTGGCACGCTGGCGGTACGCAGTGGCTGTTGCAGTGACTGCGCCTTGTTTGCATCGAGATGCAGACCACCGGGGATGCGCTTGGGTTGTGCCAGTAGAGTTACCATCAGATGCCGCATTGTACAGGGTCTGATGGAAAAAATACGCTGAAAAACAGGTAGGTTGGGCTGAACGTAGCGAAGCCCAACAAGCCGCCATACAAGGTGAATTCCGCCGCAGGCGGAAGAGAAGGCGCCCTGGGGTGCGATGGGCTTCGCTACGTTCAGCCCAACCTGCGTTTCACGGGGGTGGCGGCAGAGTATTCAGGCAGATCTGCTGACAGACTGCTGTGTGTTTCCAGGGTAAGGCCACTTCCAGCGGCTGATGGTTTCCTTCAGTGGCACCATTTCGATACAGTCAACCGGGCAGGGTGCTACACACAGGTCGCAGCCGGTGCACTCGCTTTCGATGACGGTGTGCATCTGCTTGGCTGCGCCGAGAATGGCGTCGACCGGGCAGGCCTGGATACACAGCGTGCAGCCGATACAGATCTGCTCATCGATTACCGCAACCCGTTTTTCGGTGTGCTCGCCGTGTTCGGCATTTAACGGTTTGGGATCAACGCCGAGTAATTCCGACAGCGCCTGGATACCGGTTTCGCCCCCGGGTGGGCACTGGTTGATATCCACTTCACCACTGGCAATGGCTTCGGCGTAGGGCCGACATCCCGGATAGCCGCACTGGCCACACTGGGTCTGTGGCAACAGGCTGTCGATCTGGTCAACAATCGGGTCGCCTTCAACCTTAAACCGGATCGCCGTAAAACCCAGCAGCAGGCCGAACAGGGCAGCGAGGATACCGATGGCCAGCATGGCGGTGAACATGAGACTTTTCTAGCCCTTGATCAGTCCGGAGAAGCCCATGAAGGCCAGGGACATCAGGCCGGCTGTTATCAGCGCAATGGCGGAGCCCCTGAAGGCCTCCGGTACGTCAGCGACCGCGATACGTTCGCGCATGGCGGCAAACAGAATCATCACCATGGAAAACCCGACCGCCGCGCCAAAGCCGTACACCGCGGACTCAAGAAAACCGTGCTGCTCCTGGGTATTCAGCAGCGCCACGCCAAGCACCGCGCAGTTGGTGGTAATCAGCGGCAGAAAGATACCCAGTACCTGGTAGAGCAACGGGCTGGTCTTGTGCACCACCATTTCGGTGAACTGCACAACCACGGCAATGACCAGGATAAAAGTAATGGTACGCAGGTATTCCAGCCCCAGCGGCGCCAGCAGGTATTCATTGGCAAGGTAGCTGAAAACCGAGGACAGGGTCAGTACAAAGGTAGTGGCCAGCGACATGCCGATGGCCGTTTCCAGCTTGCGTGACACTCCCAGGAAGGGACACAGGCCAAGGAACTTGACCAGCACAAAGTTGTTCACCAGCACGGTGCTGACAAGAATGAGTGCGAATTCGCCCATGCCGCTTACTTGACTTTCATACCGGGTTGCGCGCCCTGATGAGGTTCCAGGATGAACAGCTCTTTACCGCCGGGCCCGGCGGCCAGCACCATGCCTTCGGAGATACCGAAGCGCATTTTGCGCGCTGCCAGGTTGGCGACCATGACAGTCAGCTTACCCTCAAGATCCTCGGGAGCATAGGCACTTTTGATTCCCGCAAACACATTGCGGGTTTCGCCGCCCAGGTCCAGTGTCAGTCGCAGCAGCTTGTCGGCTTTCTCCACGGCCTCGGCCCTGATGATTTTCGCTACCCGTAAATCGATTTTGGCAAAGTCATCAAACGCGATGGTATCGGCTATCGGTTCATCGGCCAGCGGGCCACTCTCCGGTCTGGTTTCAGTCACGGTTAAATCCTCTTTGGAAGCTTCCAGCATGGCGGTTACGGCATCCGGCTCGATGCGTTTTGCCAGGTGTTTGAACTTGTTGATGCGCTCCGGGAAACTGTCCAGGTCGTCCCAGACAAAATCACGCTGCATGCCGAACAGCTCGCGCGCAACGCGGCTGCTCATGGCCGGCAGGATCGGGGTCAGGAAGATGGACAGTACATAGAAGGCGTGCAGAATGCGCGAGCAGATCCTGTGCAGTCTGTCTTTCTGGTCGGGGTCTTTGGCGAGTTTCCAGGGTTCGTTCTCGTCGAAGAACTGGTTGGTGCTGTCGGCCATGCGCATGATCTCGCGCACCGCGCGGCTGTACTCGCGCTGTTCAAAGGCCTCGGCAATGAGTTGCTTGCCGCCCTCGGTTTCGTGGTCGCCGTATTCCCTTGTAGATAACAGTTTGCCATCGAAGTGCTTGACGATGAAGTTTGCGGTGCGGCTGGCGATGTTGACGTACTTGCCGACCAGGTCGCTGTTGATGCGGGCAACAAAGTCATCCATGTTGAGGTCGATATCGTCGATGCCGCTGGACAGCTTGGCCGCGTAGTAATAGCGCAGGTATTCCGGCTCAAGATGATCGAGCCAGGTGCGTGCATTGATAAAGGTGCCGCGTGACTTCGACATTTTCTGACCGTTGACGGTGAGAAAGCCGTGTGCGAATACCCGCGTTGGTTTGCGGTAACCGGAACCCTCCAGTACCGCTGGCCAGAACAGCGTGTGGAAGCGCAGGATGTCCTTGCCGATAAAGTGGTACAGCTCGGCGCTGGAATGCTTGCCCCACCAGGCATCGAAATCCAGATTGTGCCGGTTGCAATAGTTCTTGAAGCTGGCCATGTAGCCCATGGGGGCATCCAGCCAGACGTAGAAGAATTTGTCGCTGGTGCTTGCGCCCTGCCCGTGGGTG
>CAZWJB010000040.1:0-8863 GCA_964634485.1 uncultured Thiohalobacter sp.
AGAATGGCACGCAGGTACTGATCCAGGCCCAGGTCAGCCTGTACGAGGCGCGCGGCAACTACCAGCTTATCGTCAACCACATGGAAGAAGCCGGCGACGGTGCGCTGCGCAGGGCTTTTGAAGAGCTGAAGAACCGGCTGTACAGCGAAGGCCTGTTCGACCCGGAACACAAGCGGGCACTGCCCGGTCTGCCGCGCTGCATTGGCGTCATCACCTCCCCCAGCGGTGCTGCCATCCGTGATGTGCTGACCGTCCTGGGACGCCGGTTTCCGGCAATTCCGGTCATCATCTATCCAACCCAGGTACAGGGCAAGGGCGCTGCCCGGCAAATCGTCGGCGCCATTCACGCTGCGGAAACACGCGCCGAATGCAACGTCCTGTTGTTGACCCGCGGCGGCGGCTCGCTGGAAGACCTGTGGCCGTTCAATGAAGAGGCGGTCGCCCGGGCTGTCTACGCCTGCCGGATTCCCGTTGTTTCAGCAATCGGCCACGAAATTGATCTTGTCATCAGTGACTTTGTCGCCGATCAACGTGCCGCCACGCCTTCTGCCGGCGCCGAACTGCTCAGCCCGGACCAGAATGAACTCGCAACCCTGATCCGGCACCTTGAAAACCGCCTGCAAACACACACCCGTCAGCATCTGCAGTCCTGCAGCGATCAACTCCGCTGGCTGGTCAAGCGCATCAGCCAGACTCATCCCGGACGCCAGTTACAACAGCAGACGCAGCGGCTGGACGATCTGGAGGCGCGGCTGGTCAGAGCCTGGCAACTCCTGGCTTCACGGCAGCAGGCCAGACTGGACGCTATACGGGGCAGGCTGGCGCAGCGCAGCCCGCAGCAGCTGCTGCAACGGCTGGCCAACCAGGCTGCGGTATTGGCACAGCGACTTGAATACTGTATAAATACACAGTTATCGTACCGCAGGGAAAAACTGGCCATACTGTCGCGCGCACTGGATGCCATCAGCCCGCTGGCGACGCTGCAGCGAGGTTACTCGATTACGCTGCAACAAGTCGATGGCTCGGTGGTGCACAATGTGCAACAGGTTCACAGCGGGGACACGCTGGAAACGCGGCTCGCCAGTGGCCGTATATTCAGCAAGGTGACAGGAACAGATTCGTGATGAAATACCTGGAAATGATACCCATACTGTTTTTTGTGATTACCGGCGCGCTGCTGTCACCTGCCACCCTTGCCGGCGGCCTGCCCGACAATACCCCTGTTCCAGGCGGTATTGCAGTGATCGAGCTGCCCACCTCGGATACAGCGCCACGGGTCAGCTATAACGGCAAACCGGTCATGGTGTTAGCCAGTGGCAGCAGCTATACCGCCATTGTCGGTTTGTCTCTTGCAACCAAACCCGGCACCCACACACTGAAGATTGAAACTGCGGGAAAGGAAAACGCTTCGCTGGATTTTGATGTGCTGGAAAAAACCTATACCAGCCAGCATATCACCCTGAAAAACAAACGCATGGTCAATCCTGAAAAACGCGACATGGAACGCATTGGACGGGAACAGCGGCGCATCAAACAGGCACTCGCCACCTGGAACGAACGTACTCCGGAAACCCTGCGTTTTTCGTTGCCTGTCGAAGGCCCGGTCAGCAGTCCGTTCGGCCTGAGACGTTTTTTCAATGAGCAGGCGCGCAAACCGCATAGCGGACTGGACCTGGCTGCTGCCGAGGGCACTCCGATCACAGCACCGGCCAGCGGGCGTGTCGTGGATACCGGTGATTTCTTCTTTAACGGCAATACGGTTTTGATAGACCACGGCCAGGGACTGGTCACCATGTACTGTCATATGTCACGCGTCGACGTGAAACCCGGGCAGACCGTTACGGGCGGGGATGTAATTGGCGCAGTGGGGAAAACCGGACGGGTAACAGGGCCCCATCTGCACTGGGGTGTCAGCCTGAATGATGCGCGCGTTGATCCCATGCTGTTTCTGGATCAGCTACCGCCGACTGAAAGCAGGCAGCATTAAGGCGAATGCTCAGCCGGCGTGCTCAGCCAGGACCCCGCTATGGAACAGAATACCCGCCGCATCCTGTCACACAATGTACGTTATTTCCGCTGCCTGAACGGCTGGAGTCAGGAACAGCTCGCCGAACAGTGCGGGCTGCACCGTACCTACGTAGGCGCTATTGAGCGCGGCGAGCGGAATCTCGGTCTGGACAATCTTGAACGCCTGGCAGACGCATTGCGTGTACCCGCCTCTTTGTTGCTGGTCAGCAGGCGACAGGATAGCGTACGCGAACCCACCGCCCGCTATCAGGTTTGGCTCTTCCCGAAACCGGCTACTGCATATTTGCATCAATATGCTACTCATAGTCTGTCGACGATGCCCTTGAACTTGCTTGTAATGTCTTCCCATGAAAACAAACGCAAGGAAGCGACTGGCACAACGGGTACGGCTGCTACGCACCAGCCACGGCTGGTCACAGGAAGTTCTCGCTGAGCTCAGCGGACTGAACCGCAGCTATATCGGTGCGGTCGAACGCGCGGAACACAATATCGGGCTGGACAATATCGAACGCATTGCCGCAGCTCTGGAAACCGACGTTCCCGACCTGCTGGAAGGCACCGACCAGACCGAACACCGTTTCCCGGCCTCGCACGATACACCGATGCTCGCTGCCACCAGCCAGGTCATCGTGCACAGAAAGATATTTCTGGAACTATTGAGGCAGTGCGGTCAGACGCACAAGGAACTGGTGCTGGTCTATCTTGAACGGTGTGGCGTCACAGTCAGGGATTAGTCCCCAAACAACTCTTCGTCAGAGAAATCCTCATCGGGTGGATTACCGTCATGAATATCATACCAGCGCTTCTGCCGATAGGCTTCCCGCACCTGCAGGTAGGGATCCACGGCTCCGCTGTCGAGCACATCTGAAGCCGATAAAAGATCCGCGCGCCTACTGACAAAAAGCAGGCTGTAGGCAGAATACCTGGTGACGCCCGACGTATTCCGCGCAATCAGATCTACCTGCCATTCCAGCGGCAGGCCCGCCGCATCGCGCACAGTGCTGGGGCCCAGCAGCGGCAGCATCAGATACCAGCCCTCACCGAAACCCCAGACACCGAAGGTTTGCCCGAAGTCCTCCTTGTGCATCTCGAGACCCCAGCCAGTCGCCACATCGAACAGGCCCAACACACCGAATATTGTGTTGAAACCAAAACGCATGGTATCCCCGGCAGCATGGTCGCCCTTGCCTTGCAAAATGTCATTGATGATGGTGAGCGGTTCGTAGATGTTGTTGAAAAAATTACGTACGCTGGTACGCGCAGGAGATGGAATATATTCATGGTAACCCTCGGCAACCGGCTTCACTATGAACCGGTCAAGTCCGTCGTTGAACTTGTATATCACACGATTGACCGGTTCCAGCGGGTCGCTTGCTTCCTCGTAGGGGGAATGAACGGCACACCCCGCAAACAGCAGCGACAGAAACACGACCCACGAAAATTGTTTTATTCTTAACATAAGCGGTGACAGAGTGGCGTTATTTTTTTACATGGCGAAGCATACGTTTTCTGGACCTCAGCTGTCCAGGCGTAAGCTTGTTGCGCTTGCCGGCATACGGATTATCACCGGTTTTAAACTCCATACGGACGGGCGTTCCTACCAGCTGTAACGCTTTGCGGAAATAATTACCCAGGTAGCGCTTGTATGTATGCGGCAAACGAGCGGTCTGATTCCCGTGTACAACAATGACAGGTGGATTCTGCCCACCCTGGTGCGCGTAGCGCAGCTTGATCCGGCGCCCCCTGACCAGGGGCGGCTGATGCTCATGGACGGCCTGTTCAAGCAGGCGCGTCAACTCCGGCGTACTCACCTTGATCAGGGCTGCCTGGTAAGCCGTCTGTATAGCATGAAACAGGTCTCCTACACCGCTGCCATGTAACGCCGAAATAAAATATTGCTCGGCAAAATCCAGGAACGGCAACCTGCGATCCAGCTGATCACGAAACCACTTGCGCCGATCATCCTCCAGACCATCCCACTTGTTGATAGCGAGCACCAGCGCGGTACCGCTTTCGACAATGTGCCCGGCCAGTGTGGCATCCTGCTCGGATACTTCGCTACTGTGCGCATCCAGCACCAGTATGGCAACGTGAGCATCATTTATGGCCTGCAGCGTCTTTATAACGCTGAACTTCTCGATCGTTTCATTGACCTTGCTGCGGCGCCGCATGCCGGCTGTATCGATCAGTGTATAATCTTCACCATCGCGTTCAAGCGCGATATAGATACTGTCACGGGTGGTACCGGGCTGATCAAACGCCAGCACCCGCTCCTCACCCAGCATACGGTTGATCAGGGTCGACTTGCCGACATTGGGCCGCCCGACAACGGCAATGCGAATCCCCTTTACTGAATCCGGCAGGACATCTTCGCTGGTCTCTGCCGCGGGTATTTCCGCCAGCACCCTATCGATCAGTGTCCTGATACCACTACCGCGCGCAGCCGCAATGTGCGCTGCTTCGCCTAACCCCAGCGCCCAGCTGTCGGCAACAACGGCGCCGGCATCCATACCGTCCATTTTGTTCAGCACCGGATAAATCGGCTTGCCGCTGCGCCGCAAGCGCCCGGCGATCTGCTCGTCGCTGAGATTAATACCGTCACGGGCATCGAGCAGAAATATAACAGCGTCGGCTTCTTCGACAGCCAGCCATACCTGGTCGGCCATGAGACTATCCAGCCCCTGCTCACCACCAACCAGACCACCGGTATCGACCACCAGGCAGGGACAGTCGCCCAACTTCCCGTTGCCGTATTGCCGGTCGCGGGTTAAACCCGGATAGTCTGCAACCAGGGCATCGCGGCTTCGCGTCAGCTGGTTGAACAGCGTGGATTTGCCAACGTTCGGCCGGCCTACTATGGCAATAACAGGAAGCATTGGAACTTGCCGCGCTCCGATTACTCGACCGACTCTAACTGGTACAGCACCAGTTTACCGCCCGCACCCAGCACCAGCAGCCGATCTCCAAACAGTGCAACGGGTGCTGCCTGGATACCGGCACTGTCTACGCGTACGCGTCCGACAATACTACCCTCGGCCTGTGTCAACAAATGAACATAGCCCTCAAAATCACCTGCGCTTATATACTCGCCGGTGACTGCGGGACCGGTCAGATCACGGCGGCGCAGTTTACCCTGCTTCCAGAGTGAAGCACCGGTGCGCCGGTCCAGCGCCCAGACTTCGCTATCCGCATCACTGACATAGACCTGTAGACCATCAACGGCGATCCCTGCATAGGCCGACATGTCACGATTCCACAGCATGCGTCCGTCCTGCAATGAAATCGCCACTATCCGTCCCTGGTAGCTGCTGACATAAAGGACACCATCGCGAATCACCGCATCCGCATCAAGATCGACAATGCGCTGTAATTCGGAACGCCCGCGCGAAACAGCAACCGCGACTTCCCACACTTGACGCCCGCTCTGAATCTCCAGCGCAGTCATCTTGCCATTGGCAAAACCCGCCAGCACTATGCCCTGTACAAGCAGCGGGGTACTGGTACCGCGCAGCGTCAGCACCGGCGCAGAACGATCATGTATCCACAAGCGCTTGCCATCGCTGGCATCCAGACCGGCAATATTCCCGTCTACTGTCTGTACTACCACCACACCATCGCTGACCTGTGGAACCGAGAGGATTTCACTGGAAACCGAGGTACGCCAGAGCTCTTCACCGGTATTCAAATCCAGAGCCACCAGTTCTGCTTCACTGCTGCCCACCAACACAAGGCCATCGCCAACCCCCGGACCTGCAGAAATTGCCAATCCGGTTTTGCTGCGCCAGACCTGCTTGCCGTTATCCAGTTCATAGGCCAGCACCGAGCCACCCCGGTCAGCCGCATACACGCGCTCGCCGTGCACAACAGGTACCAGCTTTACACGCTGTTTCCTGGTGCCTTCACCGGTGTCACGGCTCCACAGGCTGACCAGTCGAACCTGCTTCTCGAATGACTCCAGTTTGGCTGGTGGCTCGGAGTTATCATCATCGCCGAACAGGGAACATCCTGACAGCGCGCCGAGAATCAGCAACAGTGAAACAAATCGTGTCATTGGCCTGCGGCGCCTGCCCCTCTTACGTCCTCGTATTTTGCCATCAGGTAGGCCTGGTTCGGCGCCTGCAAGGGCATCGTATCCAGCGCCTTCCTGTAGGCACTTACGGCCTTCTCCGGTTGGCCTTCGGCTACAGCGATATCACCCTCCAGTTCAGCATACAGATAAGCGTAGACCCCCGGCTCCGTCACTGAAGCGAGCAACAGTACGGCCGGCGCATACTGCTGTTGCGCGATCATCACTCGCACCAGGCGCATACGCGCCTCATGCCTGACTTCGATCGAGTCCGCATGATCCAGCGCCCACTGCAACTGTGCCAGTGCTGCTGCGAGTTCACCTTCCTGCACCGCGAGCCTGGCCAGCAGCAACGACGCCAGAGGCGCATAAGCGGAGTCTGTGTAATCGCTAATCAGCTTGTTGGCCTGGGTACGCACCTCTTCCTGCCTCCCGCCCTGTGATGCACCCATCATCATCGCGTAGATGTTGGATGCATTTAATGACTGGGTCTCCTGGTAACTGAACCAGGCCTTGCCACCCACCAGGATCGACACACCAAGCAACAGACCGGTGACAATCGAGCTGCCGTTCTCCTTCCACCACTTCTGTAACGCTTCAATTTGTTCTTTTTCCGAGGCACTCATCGGATAATCTCCCAAAGTTAAAATCAGTTCAGCTGCAAACCAAGCAAGTCTGCCAGCCTGTCGTTCAGTTCATCGAAGGGAACGGATTGCTGCTCCTCGCGAGCCTGCAAAGGTTTGATGCCCGCTTCACGCCGTTGCACTTCATCGTCACCCAATACCAGCGCATAATGCGCACCGCTTCGATCAGCCTTTTTAAACTGGCTCTTGAAGCTGCCACCACCGCAGTGCATTACCAGGCGCAAGCCCGGCAAGGCATCGCGCAACCGCTCGGATAACAGCAACCCTTGCTGCTGCGCCTGCTCGCCGACCGCCACAACATAGAGATGGGGTGACCTGTCAGGCGGTTCCAGCCCCTGTTCATCCAGCAGGGCAATCAGGCGTTCCAGCCCCATTGCAAAACCAACCGCCGGTGTTGCCCGGCCACCCAGGTATTCGACCAGCACGTCGTAACGACCGCCGGCGCACACCGTGCCCTGCGCACCGAGCTGGTCGGTGACCCACTCAAAGACAGTACGGCCGTAATAATCCAGGCCACGGACCAGGCGCGGGTTTATGACATAAGGTATCCCGGCACTATCCAGCTGCCCGCACAGCACTTTGAAATGTGCCTTCGAGTCTTCATCAAGAAAATCAGCCAGCGCCGGTGCGTCTTCCAGCAGCGCCTGTACCGCGGCGTTCTTGCTGTCCAGAATACGCAGTGGATTGGTTTCCAGTCGCCGCTTGCTGTCCTCATCAAGTTGTTCATAAACCGTGCGCAAATAGGCCAGCAGCGCCTCCCGGTATTGCGCACGTGCATCGCTGGTACCCAGTGAATTCACCTGCAGAGATACGTGTCTCAGGCCCAGGCGTTGCCATAGACGGGCGGTCATCAGCAGCATCTCGACGTCAACATCCGGGCCTTCCAGCCCGAATACCTCCACACCTACCTGGTAGAACTGGCGATAGCGTCCGCGCTGGGGACGCTCGTGGCGGAACATGGGCCCCGTATACCACAGACGCTGTGTCTGCCGGTTGATCAGGCTGTGCTGAATGCAGGCTCGCACACAACCTGCCGTTCCTTCGGGCCGCAGCGTCAGGCTGTCGCCATTGCGATCCGCAAAGGTATACATCTCCTTTTCAACAATATCCGTCACTTCGCCAATCGAGCGTTTGAACAACTCCGTCTTTTCGACTATCGGCATACGGATTTCCCGGAAACCGTAGCTTTCCAGCACTTCGCGGATAGTATCCTCGACAAACTGCCAGACGGGTGTCTGCTCCGGCAAAATGTCATTCATGCCGCGAATGGCTTGCAGGGTATTCGACATGATCAGTCTTCCAGGGTCAGACGTGCCACTTTGCCACGCTGATACGGTGTTATATCCACTACTTTACCCCGGTAAACGAGTTCAACGCCCGGCGCGTTGCCCAGCAGGATCTGAATCGGGGGTTCGGCACGCACTGTGCGCTCACTGCCGGCATACTGGGTGCCGACCACCAGCTTGCGACCATGGGCTTCCATCTCGACCCAGCTGTCTTCGCTGAAACGCAGCTGGATCAGTGCCGGGCCGACTGGTTCCTGCGTTACAGTCTCAGGCTCCACCGGTTCTTCTGCAGGTGCCTGTTCAGCATGCGCTTGCCCGGCCTCTTCCGGTTCAGGTGTTTCAACCGCTTCCTGCTCCACCAGCAGTGACGTTTCCGGCAATGCCAGCAGCCCGGATTCATTATTTTCGGTCGGTTCTGCCTGCGGCAACTGCAACTGATCTGACGGAGTTTCACTACTACTGTCCGTCGATGTCCACAGGCGCTCCAGCACAGGCGCTCCGTAGACAACCAGCAACACCAGCAACACCAGTGCCAGAATCCATATAAACCACTTCCCGGCGGGCAGGGAAACCCCTGCCCGACGCATACCCACGCGCTTCAATGGCTCCGGACTATGTTCAGCGGCAGCCGGCAGCTGGGCAACCAGCGCACTATCATCGAGTTCCAGTAACCGCGCATAGATCTTTATATATCCACGAACGAATGTCAGCGCAGGAAGCTGTGTCTCATCGCCACTCTCGATGGCGCGCACGATCTCCAGACGCAAATGCAGGCCAGACGCCACGCTCTCGACGCTACGCTGTTGCTGTTTGCGCTCTTTCGCAAGTCTGGCGCCAAC
>CAZWJB010000041.1:0-8713 GCA_964634485.1 uncultured Thiohalobacter sp.
ACACTACCTTCTGTTCAGAATAGGGGGTCTGCACAAAGCTGGCACCTTTATCAGCATGCGCAAGCGGCGACAGAAGCAAAATAAGAAGCACCAGTTTTTTCATCTGAAGAGGTGTTACCACGGCCCGGTAGAAAGAGTATAGACGAGAATCAGTCAAGCGGGCCCGTACCCCTGAACGTATGTGCTTATTGGGCCTGGCTGGCACGCTCCTGTCTTTTCTCATAGGCCTCACGTGCGATACGGATATCGTCCAGAAACCAGGGCAGTTCGTCGAGCGTCAGTGCCTGCGGTCCGTCAACCAGAGCCTTCGCGGGCTCTGGATGGAAATCGGCAAGTATCATATTGGCGCCCGCTATCACACCTTGTGCAGTGACATGCATAACATCCAGCAAGCCATCCGGCGCGCGGTCCCGGGAGCCTACCGAGTGCGACGGATCGATGCACACCGGCATGCGCGTCAGGCGTTTCACCACCGGCACATGGGCAAAGTCGACAAAGTTACGGTGTGGGTCGCCCATATTGGTTTTCATGCCACGCAGGCCAAACACAACGTTGCGATTGCCCTCACTGGCCAGATATTCTGCGGCATTGAGCGATTCCTCCAGTGTGATACCGAATCCACGTTTCAGCAACACCGGGAAGTCGCGCTGGCGGCCAACGTATTTAAGCAGTTCGAAGTTCTGGGTATTGCGTGTGCCGATCTGCAGCATCACCCCGGTCGGGTCGCCGGTCTGCGCAAGCGCTTCACGAATTTCCTCGACGTGCAGCTCGTGGGTAATTTCCATGGCGACCACCTTGATGCCGTATTTGCCGGCCAGTTCAAACACGTAAGGAAGACAGTCTTTGCCGTGACCCTGGAAGGAGTATGGGCTGGTACGCGGTTTGTAGGCGCCCATACGGGTGCACACCTGGCCGTGTTCCTGCAAGGCGCGCATCATGATTTCAACGTGTTCCGGGGTGTTCACTGCGCACAGCCCGGCAAACAGGTTCAGGTTGTCCTGCCCGAAGCGTACGCCGTTATACTCGAAATGGGTGGCACGGCTGGCATCCTTGTGACGACCGAGTACCCGGTATTCTTCCGAAATGCGTACTACGCGTTCCACCGCAGGCAGATTGGAAATTTCTCCCATCGGTAACGATGCGGTATCACCGATCAGATACACTTCAGTAAGCAGTTGCTGTTCACCGGTCTCCTGGTGAATGCGGTGGCGGATGTTCGGCATGCGGCCGAGAAATTCCTCCAGTTGACGGAATTCAGCACTGTCAGTTGCGGTATTTGGAGCTAGAATTAAAATCATGCTGGATCCCGAAAGCGTAGTGACAGGTCATCATAGGCGTCAACCCTCCGATCCCGCAAGTAGGGCCAGCTACGGCGTACCTCTTCGCTGCGCCGCATATTGACGGATGCGATCAGTAGCTCCGCGCCGTCCGGCGACGCACTCGCCAGCATCTCGCCCTGCGGACCGGCCACAAAACTGTTACCCCAGAACTGTATACCCGCAGTCTGTCCCGAACGGTCGTTCTCGAAGCCGGTGCGGTTGCAGACCAGCAGCGGTATTCCGTTAGCGATTGCATGAGCGCGCTGTACGGTCTGCCAGGCATTCAGCTGGCGCTGCTGCTGCTCTGCGGGATCAGCAGGATCCCAGCCGATTGCTGTCGGGTACAACAGCAGCTCGGCGCCCGCCAGGGTCATCAACCGCGCTGCTTCCGGAAACCACTGATCCCAGCAGATCAATACCCCCAGTTTGCCGATGCTGGTCTGTATCGGCTGGAAGCCAAGGTCGCCGGGTGCGAAATAGAATTTTTCGTAATAGCCGGGGTCATCCGGGATGTGCATTTTGCGGTACCTGCCGGCCAGCGAACCGTCCCGGTCCAGCACCACAGCGGTATTGTGGTACAGGCCGGCTGCACGACGCTCAAACAGGGATGCAACGATGACCATTTCCAGTTCTCTGGCCAATGCAGCCAGTTTTTCCGTACCTGACCCCGGTACGGGTTCAGCAAGGTCGAAACAGGCATTGTCCTCTGTCTGGCAGAAATACAGTGTATCGTGAAGCTCCTGTAACAGCACCAGCTGTGCGCCCTGTGCCGCGGCGGCTCGTAACTGTTCACGAATGTGGCGCTGATTGGCAGTCCGGTCAGCACTGCAGCTCATCTGCACAAGAGCGGCGGTCAGGATTTGATTATTGATCATGCTGGCAATCCTACAACTTAATTCCTTCCGGATTTGGTTCTAACGCCTGCAGTCGTGAACTGCATGGTGAGGCAGTGCAGGCTCCCGGATTGCTGGAGCAGTGGCAGACAGGGGATCTGAACCACCTCACGTGTCGGAAAGCAGGTTTGCAGCAGCTGTGCTGCCCCCTCATCTGCCGGGTCATCGTATGCGGGTACCAGCACAGCACCGTTGATTACCAGAAAGTTGGCGTAACTGGCTGGCAGACGCTGGCCATGGTCGTTGAATTTGGGCTTCGGCCAGGGCAGGGCGATCAGGCGATAAGGATCGCCTTCACATGTTGTGAGTTGCAGTAATTCCCGTGCCATGGCCTGCAATTCATCGTGCCAGCGGTATCGGGATTCATCGCAGGCCTGATAGACGATGGTCGAGGTGTCACAAAAGCGTGCCAGCATATCGATATGGCCATCGGTATCATCGCCTTCCAGACCACCGTGCTCCAGCCATAACAGGCGTTCTGCGCCCAGCAAGCCACACAGCTCGCTATCCAGCTGGTGCCTGGAAAACCCGGGGTTACGGCCTGGCTGGAGCAGACAGGAGGCTGTTGTCAGCAGGGTACCGGCACCATCGCTGTCGATACTCCCGCCTTCCAGCGCCAGTTCGATGGTTTCACAGGGTGTGCTGCCGAATCTGCCGCGCCGCGCCAGTTGCGCGTTTATGGCGTTGTCCAGCCGTGCGGGATACTTGCCGCCCCAGCCATTGAATGTGCAATCCAGCAGCCGTGGCTTATCCTGAACCAGTACGCTGACCGGCCCGTAATCGCGTGCCCAGGTGTCATTTGATGCCACTACCGTGGTAACGATGTTTGTCGCAGGCGCGCCGGATGCTATGAGCGTGGCACGAACCTGGTCCGACCGGGGAGTGCTTGCACAGTTGATCAATACGGTTTCACGCTGCGCGATTTCGCGGGCGATACTGTAGAATACCGGCTCGACTTCGGACAGTGTTGCCGCCCAGTCGCTGTCAGCGTGCGGCCAGGTCAGCATGACCCCGCTCTGAGGCTCCCATTCGGCGGGCATGCGTCGTTCAGGAAAAGACATAGAAGACGCATTGTAATCAGCGCGGGGAGGCCCGCGCCAGTTGATTCGTTATAAATTAACGCAGGAGCGGGCTTGTTTATGCCCGGCGCTTAATCGGGTACCCGCTCCTGCAGGTGGCTAATTCTTGTGCGGAACTACGGAGTGAATGACGTACTGGTTCTCGAAATACACAATGGTGTCGCCGTACACCCAGTGTGTGATGGGTGGCTCGCCAACCGGGCCCAGGCGCTGCTGCGGTTCACCATACTGCTGCAGAATCTGATCCATGGTCATACCCCCGGCAGGTCGGGCTACGGCGGCGTCCGACGCTACCGCATCCACAAGCAATGTATCGCCCATGGCGCTACTGCCTGCGAATGCCGAGCTGAGCATAATCAGAAGGAAAAAAGTGATGCGTTGCATGATATTGGTCCTGTGTCGATTCGGGCAGATTCAATAGTTGTTTTCGGCAGGCCGCGCTTGTGATTTAATGCGCCGCTATGTTTCGACCTCTGGCATTGTATATCGGCCTGCGCTATACCAGCGCAAAACGCCGTAACCACTTCATTTCCTTCATTTCCCTGACCTCCATAATCGGCATAGGTCTGGGTGTTGCTGCGCTGATCACGGTGCTATCTGTCATGAACGGCTTCGAACAGGAGCTTCGAACCCGCATTCTGGGCATGACTTCACACGCCAGTATCAGCGGCAGCCGGCAACCCCTGGCGGAGTGGGAGGAAGCTGCCGGTCTGGCCATGGAGAATCCCCAGGTGGTCGGGGTGGCGCCCTATGTCCAGGGCGAGATTATGCTGACCAAAGGCAAGAAAGTCAGCGGTGCGCTGGTACGGGGTATTCTGCCGGCTATGGAACCTGATGTATCCACCGTCGGCGAGCATATGCGTAGTGGCCGACTGGAAGACCTGCAACCAGGCGAATACCGGATTATCCTCGGCGCCGAACTGGCCTACAGTCTCGGGGCGCGGCCTGGTGACCGGATCACCATGGTAACGCCACAGGCTAATTTCAGCCCTGCGGGGGTGTTGCCACGCCTGCGTCGCTTCCGCGTAACCGGAATCTTCGACGTCGGCATGTACGAATATGACCGTGGTGTTGCACTGGTACACATGGAAGACGCCGCGCGACTGTTCCAGCTCGATAACGCGGTGACCGGCATACGCCTGCGACTGGAGGACCTGTTTCAGGCGCCGCAGGTCGCCCGCGAACTGGCCGGGCGTCTGGGTGGTGGACTGAAAGTGGAAGACTGGACCCGTCAGCACGCCAATTTCTTCCGTGCCGTGCAGACCGAGAAGCGGGTCATGTTCGTTATCCTTACCCTGATTGTTGCGGTGGCGGCCTTCAATATTGTTTCCACGCTGGTGATGGTGGTGACCGACAAGCGCGCCGATATCGCAATCCTGCGGACGCTGGGCGCAACACCGGGCATCATATTGCGGATTTTCATTGTGCAGGGCGCACTGATTGGTTTGCTGGGAACCGCACTGGGTATTACCGGCGGTATTGCGCTGGCGCTTAACGTTGAAACCATCGTTCCGGCTATCGAAGAGGCATTTAATACCCAGTTCATGCCAGCCGACGTGTATTACATCAGCGATCTGCCCTCGAAGCTGAACTGGTCCGATGTCTGGCAGATCGGTGTGGTCGCCTTCCTGCTAAGCCTGCTGGCCACGTTGTACCCGGCCTGGCGTGCTTCCCGGACACAGCCTGCCGAGGCGCTGCGTTATGAATGACCGGCAGCCGGTACTGTCCTGTTCGCAGCTGGTGCGCTCTTTCGTGCAAGGGATCCTGAATGTCAGTGTACTGAAAGGTGTAAACTTGTCCGTGGACCCGGGTCAGCAGGTCGCAATCGTCGGCAGTTCCGGCAGTGGCAAGAGTACCCTGTTACATTTACTGGGCGGGCTGGACAAGCCGACCTCCGGCGAGGTGCAACTGGCGGGGCAGCGCTTCAGCACCCTGAGCGAAGCGAAACGCGGTCTGTTGCGCAATCGGCACATGGGCTTTGTCTATCAGTTTCATCACCTGCTGCCTGAATTCACCGCGCTGGAAAACGTCGCCATGCCGCTGGTGATTCGCGGCGATGATATCAGCGCGGCGCGGCAGCAGGCAAAGGAGATGCTACAAAGGGTGGGGCTGGAGCAACGCCTGGTCCACAAACCGTCAGAACTGTCGGGCGGAGAACGTCAGCGCGCCGCCGTGGCCCGTGCGCTGGTCACCAAACCGGACTGCGTACTGGCTGATGAACCGACCGGCAACCTCGACCGACGCAATGCCGAGCAGGTGCGTCAGTTGATGCTGGAGCTGAACAGGGATCTGAATACCAGCTTCGTGATCGTCACCCACGACCCTGACATGGCCGCGCGCATGGACAGGGTCTGGCACCTGGAAGACGGTACACTGGATACTGACGGGTAACTGATCCCGGCCAGTCAGTTGCCGGCTACAGGGACGACCAGCCCGGCGGCCTTTTTGGCCCGTAGCCGGGCATCTTCTGCATCATCACCATAGGCAAGGGCGACCCCCATGCGGCGGTGCTCGAAGGCCTCGGGTTTGCCGAACAGGCGCAACTCTGTTTGCGCAACGGCGAGCGCCTTGTCGACATCCTCGAAGGCGATACCGGTTTTGTCCATCCCGCCATAGATAACGGCGCTGGCGCCGGCATTGCGCAGCGAGGTATCGACCGGCAGGCCGAGGATGGCGCGGGCGTGCAGTTCGAATTCGTTCTGCCACTGGGTGACCATGGTGACCATGCCGGTATCGTGCGGGCGCGGGCTGACTTCGCTGAACCAGACCTGGTCACCTGCGACGAACAGCTCCACGCCGAACAGGCCACAGCCGCCGAGATTGTCGGTTACCATACGGGCAACATCCTTCGCCTTGTGCAGGGCGGTATCGCTCATGATCTGTGGCTGCCAGCTCTCTACATAGTCGCCATTCTTCTGAATGTGGCCCACGGGCGCGCAGAAATGCGTCTCGATGGTGCCGGAGCTGCCGACCGCACGTACCGTGAGCAGGGTGACCTCATACTCGAAGTCGATCATCTCCTCCACAATGACACGGCCGCTGTCTACCCGCCCGCCGCAGCGTGCGTAATCCCAGGCCTTGATGACATCTTCCGCGCCCCTGATCAGCGACTGACCCTTGCCGGAGGATGACATGACGGGTTTTACGATGCAGGGATAGCCAATACCACCGTCAATCGCAGCCCGCAGTTCTGCCAGGTTTTCCGCAAAGGCGTAGTTCGACGTTGCCAGTCCGAGTTCTTCGGCAGCCAGGCGCCGGATACCTTCGCGGTTCATGGTCAGCCGGGTGGCGCGCGCGACCGGTACTATGACAGCGAGGTCATCGCGTTCGATATCGGCCAGCGTGTCAGTGGCAATGGCTTCGATTTCGGGAACGATAATATCGGGTTGTTCGAATTCCACCAGCGCCCTGAGTGCGGCTCCGTCGGTCATATCGACAACGTGAGCACGGTGCGCGACCTGGTGGCCGGGAGCATTGGGATAGCGGTCCACGGCAATAACTTCAACACCCAGCCGCTGCAGGGCAATAATCACTTCCTTGCCCAGTTCACCACTGCCAAGCAGCATGACCCGGGTGGCGCTGTCTGAAAGAGGTGTGCCGATTTTCATCAGAAAAACCACCAGCCCTTATCCAGCGAGTCCTCGCATTGCTTGAGTTGAGCGCGGTAGCTTTTGGCGCGTGCATCCACCTTGCGTGCGACTTTCATCAGCCAGGCCTTTTTCTTGTAGGTTTTGCGCTTAAAGCCACCATGACCCTCATGGTAAGCCAGGTACTGGTTGTATGCATCTCCTTTGGATATCCCCAGTGTGCGATGCGAGATACTGCCATACCAGCCGATAAAGTCCACTACGTCGTCAAAGTCATCGCGGTCTGCCCAGCGCCGGCCAGTGGATTTCAGGTACCAGTCCCAGGTGGAATCCTTGATCTGCCCGTAGCCATAGGCCGATGACATGCGCTTCCAGGGGATAACCCACAGCAACTTTGTGCGCGGTGGTTTTGCGTCGTGCACGAAGCGCGACTCCTGGTAGATAATGGCCAGTTGCACGTGTATCGGTACGCCCCATTTTTCGTAACTGTCGAGCGCCGCCGGATACCAGTCATCCTTCTCGGTAAAAATCTCGCAACTGTCCCTGATATTTTCCGGAGGGCTGGTTGAACAGGCAAGGATCACAATGCCCGCGGACAGGAGCAGCGTGATCAGGACGATGGGTGTTTTGTACAAACTGGACATATCTGGTAGCCAAGCTTACCAGATTACAAGTCAGCTGGCGGACCCCGAACCGTTCGCGGGCAACTGGATCCCGGCCTGCGCCGGGATGACACAGAAACCAATTGTCCGTGTCCTTCCGTGGCTATATCTTGCCGGTCTGAGGTGGGACCTCACTAGAAATGCAGATAGAGCCCTGCATAAGGCCCGTCGAACTCGACATCCGCAAACGAGTCATCGAAATCGTCCAGGTCGAGCTTGATTTTTCGGTAACCGATATCGGCACCCACGAACCATGGTGATGTATAGGTGACTCTCAGCGTGTAATCGTAGAAACTGCTGCCCCGGTACTTCATATACGAACCATCTGCACTGATGCCCAATCCTGTGAGTGGAAGGTCTATCCCGACACCGGCATAGGCCATAGGTACCCAGCCGGATATATTGGCAGTCTGCGACCCCGATACAGCACCGGTGATGCGCGCCTTGCCGTCTATATACTTGGCATTGAGACCAAGATCAATATTAGCAACTGTATCGAGCGGGCTGTAGTACAGGGTGATATCGGTCTGGTCGAGTTCCACCTTGCTGCTGACATTTTCGTTCACAAAAAAGGTGGTGCCACCGTAGACGACGTTTTTCGTCATGGTGCCGTTGGCATCTTCGTCAACATCTGTCCGGCTGATCCTGATATTCGGCAGGAAGGGGACGGGGTGCTCCAGCCCGACGTAGTAGTAGCCCAGGTTGCCGTCATCGTAACCGAGGTCCCTGTTGACATCGATATCGTTGGAGGAGTCCCTGGTCTGGTAGCGTGCGGTACCGCTGATATCATAATTCCAGTAATTGGCGCCGACTGTTACTCCGAGCACGTCAGCCCCGGCGGCAGCGGGAAGCAGCAAGGCCGGTATAAAAAGATTATATGACTGACGCATGCTACGCCTTCCTGGTTGGCAAAGTTGAGTTACACTAGTGTACTGTAACGAACAAACTATTCACTTGAGGACGCGGGACCAGCTGCGTAGGTTGGGCTGAGCCTGCGAAGCCCAACAATGTGCGGCAGCCGATAGCCCTGTGTTGGGCTTCGCTTCGCTCAGCCCAACCTACGCTCTGTGTCTTGTTTACGAGATGCTAATCTGTAGATCTTATTCGTTACAGTACACTAGCATAACGACGACCTGATTACGGGACTTGAATCACAGTTGTCGTCCTGTATGA
>CAZWJB010000042.1:0-8409 GCA_964634485.1 uncultured Thiohalobacter sp.
CGCGTTCCAGCTGCTTGCGTGTGGCTTCGTCGAGGTCGGAAGCGAACTGTGCGAATGCCGCCAGCTCGCGATATTGCGCCAGTGCCAGTCGTATACCGCCACCGAGTTTCTTGATGGCCTTAGTCTGCGCCGCACCACCTACACGCGACACCGACAAACCGGCGTTGATGGCGGGCCGGATGCCTGCGTTGAACAAATCAGACTCGAGGAAGATCTGACCATCGGTGATAGAAATAACATTGGTCGGCACGAACGCCGACACGTCACCTGCCTGGGTCTCGATGATCGGCAGCGCGGTCAACGAACCGGTCTTGCCTTTCACTTCACCATTGGTAAATTTTTCTACGTATTTCTCGTTGACTCGCGCGGCGCGTTCCAGCAATCGTGAGTGCAGGTAGAACACGTCGCCCGGGTAGGCTTCACGACCCGGCGGACGACGCAACAGCAACGATACCTGGCGGTAGGCCCAGGCCTGCTTGGTCAGATCGTCATAAATAATCAGTGCGTCTTCACCACGGTCACGGAAGTATTCGCCCATCGCACATCCGGTGTAGGGTGCAATGTATTGCATGGAGGGTGAATCAGCTGCACCGGCTGACACAACGATGGTGTGCTCCATGGCGCCGTGCTCTTCGAGCTTGCGCACCACCGACGCCACGGATGAATTTTTCTGGCCGATTGCGACGTAGATACATTTAACGCCGGTGCCCTTCTGGTTGATAATGGCATCGATAGCAACGGCGGTCTTGCCGGTCTGGCGGTCACCGATAATCAGCTCGCGCTGGCCACGGCCGATGGGCACCATGGCATCGATGGCTTTCAGTCCGGTCTGTACCGGTTCGTTCACAGACTGACGCTCGATAACGCCGGGCGCAATCTTTTCGATCGGTGAATTGAATTCTGATTCAATCGGACCTTTACCGTCAATCGCCGTGCCCAGCGAATCAACCACGCGTCCCAGCAATGCCGGGCCCACCGGCACTTCCAGGATGCGGCCGGTGCACCTGGCCTTGTCACCTTCGGAAATCGACTTGTAGTCGCCGAGCACAACCGCACCGACCGAATCGCGCTCCAGGTTCAGCGCCAGTCCGTACAGCTCGTTGCCAAAGTCGATCATCTCGCCCTGCATGGCATCGGCCAGGCCGTGGATGCGGGTGATACCGTCGGTCAGGCTGACCACAGTACCTTCACTGCGCGCCTCGGATGTGGCATCGAAACCTTCGATGCGTTTCTTGATCAGATCGCTGATCTCGGATGGGTTCAGTTGCATTGCTTGCGTCCTATTTTAGTGAACCAGGGCACTGGAGAGCTGGCGCAGGTGTTCCACAGCCGACCCGTCGATAACAAGGTCGCCTGCGCGGATCACTGCACCACCCACCAGGTCTTCGTTCACGGAACAATTCAGTTGCACGTCGCGGCCGAGGCGTTTCTTCAGAGCGTCGGCGATCGCGCTCTTCTGCGCTTCGCTCAGCGGCATGGCGGAAATCACTTCGGCATCCACAGTCCCCTCTGCTTCATCGCGGAACAGGTTGTACAGCATGGCGATCATCGGCAGCTGCCCGAGCCGGCCATTTTCCACCAGCACGTTCAGCAGATTGACTGCGCTGTCACCGATGTCATCACCGCAGGCGCGGATAACCAGCGCAGCGGCATCACTTTTGCCAAGGCGTGGATTGGCCAGCAGCGTCTTCATAGTGTCGTTGCTGACTACCGCAGCCATCAGCGCCAGGCGGTCCGACCATTCCTGTAACTTGCCATTGCTGTTCGCCAGCTCGAACACGGCCCGTGCATAGGGCCGTGCCAGTGCCGCGTCGCCTTCCGGCGCATCTGCGTGCTGGGCGTTAGTGTCTGTACCTGCCATAGCTGTTACCTAGATCCGTGCGACCAGATCTTTCAGCAGCTCGTCGTTGGCCGAAGCATCGAGTTCACGTTTCAGGATGCGTCCGGCGCCGGCGGTGGCGATGCTCACCACCTGGCCGCGCAGGGCTTCCCTGGCACGATTGACTTCCTGCTCCATCTCCGCCATGGCCGAGGCCTTGATGCGCTCGGCTTCTTCACGTGCTTCAGCCTTGGCTTCCTCGACGATCTCGGCACCGCGTTTCTCGCCGCGGCTGATGATCTCGGTTACCTGCTGCCTGGCCTCGTGCAGGGTTTCAACGGCTTTTTTCTGTGCCAGTTCCTGCTCGTGACGGCCACGGTCTGCGGCTGCCAGCCCTTCGGCAATCTTGCCCTTGCGCTCGTCGAGCGCCGCCATGATCGGTGGCCATATAAACTTCATGCAGAACCACACGAACACCAGGAAGGTGATACTTTGGCCGATCAGTGTCGCGTTGAAATTCATGGTTGATCCTCGCGTTCAGAGTTCAGGCGCCGACGACTGCAAACATGACGTACAGGGCCAGACCGACAGCAATCATAGGTACCGCATCGACCAGACCCATGACGATGAAGAACTGGGTGCGCAGCATCGGAATCAGTTCCGGCTGGCGTGCGGCGCCTTCCAGAAAGCGGCCACCCAGGATGCCGATACCGACAGCGGCACCCAGCGCGCCCAGTCCCATCATCAGGGAGGCGGCGATATAAAGCAGAGCGTTTTCCATGTTTATCTCCTAGTGTCTGAATTCAATAAGTAAAAACTGTGTTTAATGATGTTCCTGGGACGCCATATCCAGGTACACGATAGTCAGGGTCATGAAGATGAAGGCCTGCAAGGTGATAATCAGGATATGGAAAATGGCCCAGCCGAGTTGCAGCAGACCGCCAAAGGTACCCAGCACAATGCCGCCGCTGTACATCAGCGCAATCAGAATGAAGATCATTTCACCCGCGTACAGGTTGCCGAACAGTCGCAGCGACAGCGACAGCGGCTTGGAGATCAGCGTCACGCTCTCCAGCAGCAGGTTGACCGGCATCAGGATCTTTGGGAATGGCTGAAAGGCCAGCTCGCCGAAAAACCCACCCAGGCCCTTCATCTTGACGCTGTAGTACAGCACAAGCACGAAAACCGACAGCGACAGGCCGAAGGTGACGTTGGGGTCGGTAGAAGGTACGACCTTGAGGTAACTCACGCCCAGCAGGCCCGCCAGCCAGGGCAACCAGTCGATCGGGACCAGGTCCATAACGTTCATCAGGAGCACCCAGACAAATATAGTCAGGGCCAGCGGTGCGACCAGCGGGTTTTTACCGCTGAACGAACCGCGCACACTGTCGTCGATGAATTCGACAATCCACTCGACGAAGTTCTGCCAGCCGCCCGGCACACCGGCGGTGGCAGTTTTCGCCACCTTGCGGAAGCTCCACAGGAACAGCACCCCCAGCCCGATGGAAAACAGCATGCTGTCAACGTTGATGGACCAGAAACCCATCTCGGCGAGATCCTCAGTGCCATGCGCGATACCCCAGTGGCCGTCCGCATGCTGACCATAGGTCAGGTTGGTCAGATGGTGCTTTATATATTCTGCTGAAGAGTGGGGTGCGGTCGAGGACATGGTTTTACTTCTGCTCTAACTGTTTGATTCCCGTAATTACCATCACAAGCTGACCACCGATGAATCCGGTCAGCAACGCCAGCGCCTCAAACCGCAGCGCCCCCAGCCCGAAGGCAAACAACAGGGCAACCAGCAGAAATCGCTGTACCATACAACTATAACCGGCCACCAGGCTCTGCTGGGGCGTGCGCTCCGTGGCCAGCGCGTCGCGTCGCGCACAGCGCGCTAAAAACAGCGCATTGGCGGCCGCAACACCACCACCGAACCACACGGATACGGCAGAAAAAATATCGAAGATGACAAGAAACACAGCTGAAGTGACCCCTGCCAGCAGGAACTGGTAGAGCAACAGCCTGCGAATCCCGGTATCCAACGGTGTTTCGGCTCGATCCTGCCCTGAAATATCAGGGGGCAGTCACACGTCCACCGGGGTTAACCGGTAGGGAGCGGCGGCGATTATAAGGATCGTCGATAGGTGGGGTCAACAACTTGTATAGCCTTTGTGGGTATTCTCTGTATCTCTAACGGATATGTTCGAGAATACCATCGAGTTCGTCCAGGCTGTTGTAACTGATGACCAGCTTGCCCTTGCCTTTCTGGCCCTGCTGCACCTGCACCGGAGCGCCGATACGGTCCGACAGGCCCTGTTCCAGGCTGACAAGGTCCGGGTCACGACGTGGCGGTGTTTTTTTGCCGCCGGGCTGGCTTTCGGCCGCCAGCAGCTTTTTTACCAGGCGCTCGGTTGCCCGGGCCGAAAGCCCCTGATCGACCACCTGGCGGGCGGCATCCGCCTGCCGGGTACCGCTCAGCGCCAGCAGCGCCCGGGCATGCCCCATATCCAGCTCACCGCGTTGCACCATGCCGGTTGCAATCTCGCCCAGCTCCAGCAGCCGCAAAAGGTTGGATACCGCGGCGCGTGAGCGTCCCACTGCCTCCGCCGCCTGCTGGTGGGTCATCTCGAACTCACCGATCAGCCGTTCCAGCGCGTGCGCTTCTTCGAGCGGGTTCAGGTCCTCGCGCTGGATATTCTCGATCAATGCTACCGCGATGGCGGTACGATCATCCATATCCCGCACCACCACCGGCACATCCCGCAATTCCGCCAGTTGCGCGGCACGCCAGCGGCGTTCGCCAGCGACAATCTCGTAGTGACCAGCACCGATCGGCCGTACTACGATGGGCTGCACCACGCCCTGGGCACGGATCGAATCCGCGAGATCTTCCAGGCTGTCATTGTGCATATCGACTCGCGGCTGGTACTTGCCGCGCTGCAGTTGTTCCACACCCAGGGTATGCCTTTCGCCGTCTGCTTCGCCAGACACCGCTGTCAGCGGTGCGGCGACTGGTTTCGACGCTGTTCTTGAGGGCCCCAGCAACGCATCGAGCCCGCGACCCAGTCCTCGTTTTCTTGCTGCCATAACCAATAGATCTACCTTAGTTAGTGAATGCTGCCGTAATCAGGATCCCAGCGCTTCAGCCCTGGGTTCGTCAGGCTGACTCGCCTGCTGCTGGCGACGCACCATTTCCGCGGCCAGCGCGAGGTAGGCAATAGCGCCACGTGATGTCTTGTCGTATTTGAGTATCGGGATGCCGTAGCTGGGCGCTTCAGCAAGCCGTATGTTACGCGGGATAATGGTGCGATACACCTTGTCGCCAAAATGCTCGAGCAGTTGCCGGGACACCTCGTTGGCCAGGTTGTTGCGGGCGTCGAACATGGTGCGCAGCAGGCCCTCGATTTCCAGCCCGGGATTGACCACATCGCGGATTTTTTCGACGGTTTCCAGCAGCGCGCTGAGCCCTTCCAGCGCATAGTATTCGCACTGGATGGGGATAAATACCGCATTGGCCGCTGTCAGCGCATTCAGCGTCAGCATGTTCAGCGCAGGCGGACAGTCGATCAGGATGTAGTCATAGTCGTCGACCACCGCTTGCAGGCGCGCACCGAGACGGGTTTCGCGCGCCTCGCTCTGCATCAGGCCGACTTCCGCCGCCGTCAGGTCGCTGTTACCGGGTAGCAGGTGGTAACCGGCGGCCTCGGCGTCAAGTATAAGCTCACTCAGCGGAATATCTTCCAGCAGCAGGTGGTAACCGCTCAACTCAACCTCGTGCTTGTTCACGCCGCTGCCCATGGTGGCGTTGCCCTGTGGATCGAGATCGACCAGCAACACCCGGCGCCGGGTGGCGGCCAGCGAAGCGGCCAGATTGACACAGGTGGTGGTTTTGCCCACGCCGCCTTTCTGGTTGCTGATAGCGATGATGCGACTCATGCTGTAGTGGAAGACTCCCCGGTTGTTTCCAGCCAGAGCAGGTGGCGTTCCGCCGCCAGCCCCGGGATATTCAAGCGTTCTATGTGCAGCCCTGCGCTTCCGTCCTGCAGCGCGTCGATTTCCTGCTCCGGCACGGTGCCCTTCATGAACAGCATACGGCCGCCGGGGCGCAGCAGGTGGACAGTCTGCTGATACAGCTCGTCCAGGCTCGCCACCGCCCGGCTGATTACCATATCAAATGACCGGCCCGGCTGATACTCCTGCATGCGGGTCTGTACCACCTGTACGTTATTCAGGCCCAGTTCCGCCATCGCCTGACGCACAAAGCGCAGTTTCTTCGCATTCGCGTCCAGCAGGATGACATCCAGTCCGGGGCTGGCAATGGCAACCGGCACACCGGGCAGGCCGGCCCCGGTGCCGACATCGAGAAGACTGCCCCGGGTCAGAAAGGGGATCACTGCCAGGCAGTCGAGAATATGGCGGGTGACCATCTCCAGTGGGTCGCGTACTGCGGTGAGATTGGTAACCCGGTTCCATTTCTCCAGCAAGCGGACAAAAGCAACAAACTTCTCTACTGCGGCATCGTCCAGCTCCGGATTCAACAGACTACAGCCATGGGAAATGGCCTTTCGCAAGGGATCAGTCAAGGTAACCGGCTTCCGCTCAGGCCGACTTGCGCGACAGCCCGCTTTTCTTCAGATACACCAGCAACAGTGACACCGCAGCGGGGGTCACTCCCGGAATACGGGCCGCCTGGCCGATGGTTTCCGGATTCACAGCGATCAGTTTTTCCCTGACTTCAGATGACAGGCCCTTTACCTGCCGGAAATCAAAGTCACCCGGCAACGCCTTGTGCTCATTACGCCGCTGGCGCTCGATCTCTTCCTGCTGGCGCTCTATATAGCCCTGGTAGCTGGCCTGTATCTCTACCTGTTCCGCCACCTTGCTGTCCGTGGTGCCCGGACCGACCCCCGGTAACTGCATCAACGCGGCGTAACTTAACGACGGGCGCCGTAACAGGTCCGAGACACGTTGTTCGCTGCTGATCCGTTCCCCGTGAAATTCCTGCAACTGTCGCGACCCGGACGTATCGGGTCTTATCCACAGTTCACGGAGGCGCTGTTGCTCCTCTTTAATAGCCTCTCGTTTTTTCGAGAATCGCTGCCAGCGCGCATCATCGACAAGACCCAGTTCACGTCCTGTTTGGGTAAGCCTCAGGTCAGCGTTGTCTTCGCGTAACAGCAAGCGGTACTCGGCGCGACTGGTGAACATCCGGTACGGTTCACGGGTACCGCGGGTCACCAGGTCATCGATCATCACGCCGGTGTACGCCTGGTCGCGGCGCGGGCTCCAGGCTTCTTCACCCCTGGACTTGCGCGCAGCGTTCAGTCCCGCAATCAGTCCCTGCGCACCTGCCTCCTCGTAACCGGTGGTGCCGTTGATCTGGCCGGCGAAAAACAACCCGCCGATAAGTTTTGTCTCCAGCGAGGCTTTCAGGTCGCGTGGATCAAAATAGTCGTATTCGATGGCATAACCGGGCCGGGTAATGTGTGCATTTTCGAAACCGGGCATGGAATGCACCAGCTCATGCTGCACATCAAAGGGCAAACTGGTGGAAATGCCGTTGGGATAGATTTCGTGTGTGCCCAGCCCTTCCGGTTCGATAAAGATCTGGTGGGATGTTTTATCCGCAAAGCGCACCACCTTGTCTTCGATGGACGGACAGTAACGCGGTCCCACGCCTTCGATAACGCCCGAGTACATGGGCGAGCGATCCAGACCTGCACGGATAATGTCGTGGGTGCGCTCGGTAGTTACCGCCAGGTAACAACTGATCTGGCGCGGGTGTTCACTGCCGTCAGCCATGAAGGAAAATCCGGGTATGGGTGTGTCGCCGGGCTGTTCGCTGAGCTTGCTGTAGTCGATGGTACGACCGTCGATACGCGGCGGGGTACCGGTCTTCAGACGCTCGACGCGGAACGGCATTTCGCGCAAACGTTGCGCCAGTGCATTGGCGGGCGGGTCACCCGCTCTGCCGCCCTCGTGACTGGACAGGCCAATGTGGATGCGCCCGCCCAGAAAGGTGCCCACCGTCAATACCACCGTGTCCGCATAGAAGCGCAGCCCCATCCGGGTGACCACGCCTTTAACCTCGTCAGCCTCGACAATCAGGTCTTCAACGGCCTGCTGGAACAGTGACAGGTTGGGCTGGTTTTCCAGCATTGAGCGTATCGCCTGCCGGTACAGCTGACGGTCTGCCTGGCAACGGGTAGCCCGCACCGCCGGACCCTTGCTGGCATTGAGGCGCCGGAACTGGATACCGGCCAGATCTGCCGCCCTGCCCATGGCACCACCCAGCGCATCGATTTCCTTGACCAGGTGACCTTTGCCAATACCGCCGATAGCCGGGTTACAGCTCATTTGTCCCAGCGTGTCGATGTTGTGCGTCAGCAGCAGGGTGCGCGCGCCGCTGCGCGCCGCCGCCAGTGCGGCCTCGGTCCCCGCGTGACCGCCGCCCACCACAATCACTGCAAAGCTGCTTTCGAAATCCATCCGCCAAGTATACCCCAGGCGAAACCTGGTTCTCCGACTGTCGTTTTCGTGAATACTCCACCGGCTAAAGCCGGTGGCTTCGAGTTACGGCTAAAAGCCGG
>CAZWJB010000043.1:0-8404 GCA_964634485.1 uncultured Thiohalobacter sp.
CAACCGGGCTGGATCAGGTAACGGCGTTTTCCGCAGTCGCTGCCTGTCTGAATAATCTGGGTCCGGGGCTGGGCGAGGTGGGTTTCCACTACGGCGATATCAACATGACGGCGAAGTGGGTTCTGTGCCTTGCAATGATCATGGGGCGCCTGGAAATATTCACTTTGCTGGTATTGCTGTCCCCCGCATTCTGGCGGCGCTGATGTCGTATCCGGACGTTATGCACCTGCCCGCATGGGTGATCTGGCTGGCGCAGGATGCGGATGGTGCCTGGTGGGGTTACGAGGCAGAACCGCTACAGTTCCGTAACGGCTGGTATGAGAATGAGGTGGGCCGGCGCTTGCGAGTAGCCGGCGGCGAAGCCAATGAGAGTTGGCACGGGACATTGTGCAGAGTGCGATGATTGCGAGTGGCAATCACAGTCGCAGGTGGACCAGTATAATTAAAAACCACTATAAAGAATTATGCATACAAAAATAAACAATAATACCCACTTTATAATATTACCTATGTTAATTCATGAATAGTGGGAATATATGTGAAAACATTGGGCGTATATTCGATAGTAGTGGTAATTATCTATCATTTTCATGCCAGATTTTCCGGGTGCCGCTGAATTTTTACCAGTTGCCAGCGCGTGGAGTGATACGGATTGGTCGGTTCGGGTAAACAGCTATACTGTCTGTAACACCCGACACCCGCCGAGGAATAAACCATGGGAGAAGTTAAAACCCTGTCACCCGGAGATGCCTGGCAGCTTATGCGGGACGATCCGCGTGTGGTAATGATAGACGTGCGTTCAGATATGGAATATTTGTTTGTCGGACACCCGCAGGGTGCGATTCATATCCCCTGGATTGATTATCCGGACTGGAAACTGAACGAGAATTTTGTCACCGAAGTTCGCAAGCTGGTTCTGGGTGGTATTTGTCACGATAACCCCAATTCCGGGGCTCCGGTACTGCTTATCTGCCGCAGTGGAAAGCGTTCGCTGGAAGCTGGTAATCTTTTGATAAAAGAAGGTTTTTGTGACGTACACAACGTCGAGGAAGGGTTTGAGGGAGAACTGGACGAGAATCATCACAGGAGCACGCTCGCGGGCTGGCGATTCCACGGATTACCCTGGGAACAGTGTTGATTCAGTTATATAACTGACCTAAATAAGCAGCCAAATGTTTGACCCTGGAAAATTCCATTCATATAATCGGGTTCCGGGTGCCACCCCCTGCCACTCTGTCCAGGTTTACGTTGCTGTTTAACGTTCACGTATCTCAGGGCGATGGTGCTTATACTTTGGGGTACGGGTGTGTCCCTGATTGAAGACACATCTTGCTAAATTCATAACTACCCGTAGATAAACGGCTAGGAGGAAATAACTATGTCATCAACCGCAGAAAGTATGAATCAAACGCAGATGGATGAGTGGCTGAACAAGAAACTCGACGAAGTGCTGCCAACCAAACTGCAGGAAATCGACGAGGCGCGTACGCCAGCCATGTCAATTATCGCCACCAAGGGTACCCTCGACTGGGCCTATCCTCCTTTTATCCTGGCATCGACTGCAGCAGCGCTGGGTTGGGATTCATCGATCTTCTTCACTTTCTACGGCCTGTTGCTGCTGAAAAAAGAAATCAATGTAGACGTCAGCCCGCTGGGTAACCCGGCTATGCCGATGAAAATGCCTTTCGGTCCCAAGTGGTTCCAGAGTTACGACTGGCCGATGCCTAACCTGTTGATGGGCGGCGTGCCCGGGTTTGAGAAAGTGGCTACCGGTCTGATGAAGATGACCTTCAAGAACAAGGGGGTGGCAACGGTTCCTGAACTTCGCGAGCTGTGTATTGAGGCTGACGTAAAGATGTTTGCCTGCCAGATGACAGTGGATGTGTTCGGCTTCGAGCAGAGCGAATTCATAGACGGGCTGGACTTTGTCGGCGCGGCTTCATTCCTGCCGATGGCGAGGACGTCTGACGTCTGCCTGTTTATCTAGCTGCAGTATTTCGCTGTTTAAAAAAGGCGTGCCTGGCACGCCTTTTTTTATGCCAGAATAAAAGCCATGCGAAGCCTGTACCCGGCACTACAGCCCTATGTGCGACATACCCTGGAGGTAGACCCTCCGCACCGGCTGTACGTTGAGGAATGCGGTAATCCCAAGGGTATTCCGGTGTTGTTTCTTCACGGGGGACCGGGCGGCGGCTGTCAGGCGTCGCATCGCCAGTTTTTCAATGCCGATCTCTACAGGATCATCCTGTTCGACCAGCGCGGTTGCGGCTGCTCCACACCGCGTGCCGGGTTACAGGGCAACACCACGGCGGATCTGTTGGCTGATGTAGAGACCATCCGGGCGCAGCTGGGGATCGACCGCTGGCTGGTGTTTGGTGGTTCCTGGGGATCGACGCTGGGTCTGTTGTACGCACAGGCCTGCCCGGAACGCGTGCACGGCCTGGTGTTGCGCGGGATTTTTTTGTGCCGCAAGAAGGACATCCACTGGTTCTACCAGGACGGTGCCTCGCGTCTGTTCCCGGATTACTGGCAGGATTTTGTGGCGCCGATCGAACCGGGTAAGCGTGGCGATCTGGTAAAAGCCTATTACGAGTTGCTGACAGGCCCGGACGAGGTGACCCGCCTGGCGGCAGCCAAAGCCTGGTCAATATGGGAGGGACGCACCTCCACCCTGCATAGCAAACCGGCGCTGGTAGAGCATTTCGGAAACAGTCATGTGGCATTGAGTATGGCGCGCATAGAATGCCACTATTTTGTACACGACGCTTTTATACAGGCCGACCAGATTCTGCAACAGGCCGAGTGCCTGCGCGGGATTCCCGGAGTTATCGTACACGGGCGTTACGATGTGGTGTGCCCGGTGGATCAGGCCTATGTGCTGCATCAGGCCTGGCCGGAATCCAGGCTCACCATTGTGCCAGGTGTCGGCCACTCCATAAGTGATCCGGCGATGGTGGATGCCCTGATTCGGGCGACTGACGGGTTTGCAGAGCGATTGGGATAACCCGGGATGATCGCCTTGCTGCAACGTGTTACCCGGGCCTGGGTCGATGTTGACGGTTCCCGGATCGGCGCAATAAACAGTGGATTGATGGTTCTGCTGGGCGTTGAACGTGGCGATGGGATTGCGCAGGCCGATCGCCTGCTGGAGCGCCTGCTCGGGTACCGCGTATTTGCTGACGATGAGGGTCGCATGAACCTCAGTGTTGCCGATACCGGGGCGGGTCTGTTGCTGGTCCCGCAATTCACGCTGGCAGCGGATACCTGCAAAGGCAGACGTCCGAGCTTTACTTCGGCAGCCGAACCGGAGGAGGGTAGACGCTGGTTCGATTATTTTGTCGAGCAGGCCAGTATTCGACATGATCCGGTCGCGTGCGGGCGGTTTGGTGCGGATATGCAGGTCGGGCTTGTAAACGATGGCCCGGTGACGTTCTGGTTGCAGGTCGCACCCGTTTTTTAGCAGGCCGCTGAAATTTATCTGTGGCTCTTCACCTGTTGCAGGGTCGCTGGAAATAGCAGGTCAGCGCGCAGGTGCCAGAGGTCAGCAGCCAGAACATGAAGAAACCCGAGCTGTAGACGCCGACGCGGCTGATTTCCATATTTCCGGTCAGCAGGGTCAGATCGAACGGATCAAAAACCGTGAAAAACAGCCCGGTGGCAACGCCTGAGGTGAGAAACGATGGCCAGAATACGGCAATGATGCGCTGGATAACGGGGATTTCCTGCGCCTTGTTCTGCAGTGTCGGATCAGTGCTGGCGTTCATGAGTATGCCTCAGGCAGCGGGTTAATCACCCTTGTAATTCTATAGCTATCAGCCCGGCCGAGTCCAGATGCGGGCAGGGCTCAGCGTGTATTGGTCAGATAGGTCTGGAACGGGCCGTCGAGTGTCAGCCGGGTGCCGAGCTCCCAGCTGTTGTCACCACCCTGCAGGCGCAGGTTCCAGGTGGTGCCATGCGTCAGTTCCGGCAGCGCAGTCTGGTAACGTCCGCTTGGCTGGCGCTGCATGATTACCTCACGGTCCAGTTCGGCGCGCGTCACGTGGATGAATTGCAGGATGACATTGTCATCCGTCACCGCTTCAGCGGCTCTCAGGTCCAGGCTCAGTTGCCGGCCATCGCTGCGCAGCAGGCCACTCAGGCCCATGTCGCGCGCCGCCGTTTGACGATGGATTTGCCGGTTGATAGCGAGGCCTTCCTTGTAATAGTCGTCCACCACCAGTGCGTTGGGGCTCTGCACCGCGAGGATAAGGGTGGCGATACCGCCGAACACGGCGCTGGCTGGCAACGCGATCAGGAACCAGGGCCAGGCCTGGCGGTACCAGGGAGGTTGTGCAGCGGGGGTGGCGTGTTCATGCATGAAAGGTTTACCTCGGCAGGGCCGGGCCCAGGAAACGGGCTTTTCTGCTGCTGGTCAGGCCGGGGTCGTCCGCGGCAGAGAGGGTGAATACGACCTCGCTGGAGGTGCGCTTGAGTTGCACCGGGTCAATCTGCACCGAGACCGGCAGGCTGATCACCTTACCCGGTGGCACCTCGACCAGCGCATCGGGCATCACCAGCTGCAGGTCATCCAGGCCTGATTTTGTGCCCGAAATCTCCACGCGGAAGCGCCGTGCGTGTTTAGCCATGTTGATGATCTTCAGCGTATAAACGTTCTCCACCAGCCCCTGCGGAGTTTCACGGTACAGGATGTTGCGATCGCGGATCACGTCCAGTTGCAGCGGTGTACGCTGGCTGATGGCGTAGACCAGGCCAACGCTCAGCACCAGTAGCAGCAGGGTATACATTATGGTGCGCGGACGCAGGATACGGGCCTGTCGGCCGGCCATGGCGTTTTCGGTAGTATAGCGCACCAGGCCCTTGCTGTAGCCCATCTTGTCCATCACCTCGTCGCACACATCGACGCAGGCGGCGCAGCCGATGCACTGGTACTGCAGGCCGTCGCGGATATCGATGCCGGTCGGGCATACCTGCACACACAGCGTGCAGTCGACACAGTCGCCCAGTCCGGCCTGCTGCGGGTCGACGCCTTTTTTGCGTGATCCGCGCGGTTCGCCGCGCTGCTCGTCATAGGCGATAACCAGGGTATCGCGGTCGAACATGGTGCTCTGAAAGCGCGCATAGGGACACATATAGATGCACACCTGCTCGCGCAACCAGCCGGCGTTGCCGTAGGTGGCGAGGCCGTAGAACAATATCCAGAATGTCTCCCAGGGCCCGAGGTTGAAAGCTATCACCTTGGCTGCCAGTTCGTGAATCGGGGTGAAATAGCCGACGAAGGTAAAACCGGTATAGAGAGAGAACACAATCCAGACAAGGTGTTTGGTGGCCTTGGTGTGAAACTTGGCCGGCGACATGTCTGCCTTGTCGCGCTTGATCTGCTGGTTGCGCGAACCCTCGATCTTGCGCTCGATCCAGAGGAAAATTTCAGTCCATACCGTCTGCGGACAAGCGTAACCGCACCACAGGCGGCCAGCCAGTGCCGTCACATAAAACAGTGCAAGTGCAGCAATGATCAGCAGCCAGGCAAAATAAAAGAAGTCCTGCGGCCAGAACGTCAGGCCGAAGATATAGAACTTGCGCGCCGGAAGGTCCAGCAGCACTGCCTGTTGTCCGTCCCAGGATAACCAGGCAACACCGTAGTACAGGCCCAGCAGCACCGCCACGCCGAGCGTGCGCAGGCTGGCGAAAATCCCGTGCACCTGGCGCGGATAGATTTTTTTGTGGCTGGCGTACATGTCCTCCCCGGTGGAGACCGACTGGTCTTCCACCGGGGAGGCTGGCCGAGAATCTGCTCGCTTGTCCGCCACGACAGCTTGCTATCTGTTGGACAGGCTGTAAATGTAGGTTGCCAGCAGGTGTACCTTGTCTTCACCCAGGAAGTTGCGGTGCGGCGGCATCTGCCCGCTACGGCCGTCATTGATGGTTTGCCGGATGACGCCCGGCGAGCCACCGTACAGCCAGGTGCCGTCGGTCAGATTCGGTGCACCCAGCGCCGTGTTGCCGGTGCCATCTGCGCCGTGGCAGGCCGCACAGTAGGTGGTAAAATGCGTCTGTCCGGCAGCGGCCTTTTCGGCATCGGCATCACGCCCGCTCAGGCTGATCACGTAGGCGGTCACCTCGTCCACGCCCTTGTCATTGAGTACCGCACCCCAGGCCGGCATGACGCCGTTACGACCATCAAGAATACTCAGCTTGATGGTGTCGGGCTCGCCGCCGTACAGCCAGTCGTTGTCGCTCAGGTTGGGAAAGCCGGGGCCGCCACCGGCGTCGGAGCCGTGACAGCTGCCGCAATAATTGATGAACAGTCGTTGACCGATCTTCAGGGCGTCGGGGTCAGCGGCCAGAACGGCGATAGGGGTGCCCGCATACTTTGCGAACAGCGGCCCATAGGTGTCCTGTGCGGCCTGCATCTCCTTTTCATAGGCGTTCTGATCGGTGTAATTGAGGGTTCCGCGCCAGGTGCCGAGCCCCGGGTAGAGCACCAGGTATACGGCGGCGAAGATCATGGTGATGTAGAACAGCCACAACCACCAGCGCGGCATCGGGTTGTTGTACTCGGTCAGCGTCCCATCATCCCAGCTGTGCCCGGTGGTATCGCCCGTGGTGGCTTCGCCGTGGCGGGGTTTGGCGGTCCAGCGGATCAGCCACCAGCAGGCAAGAATATTGCCGACGCTAAGAACGATGATCCAAATATTCCAGAAATTGCTGGTAAAACTGAAATCATTGACAGTCATGGCTGACACCCTTGCTGTGTTGATCGATGTTGTCGTCCGCGAACGGCAGGTTCGCAGCTTCATCAAATGAACGTTTGCGCTTGCTGCTCCAGGCCCAGATACACACGCCAACAAAGGCAGCCAGGGCCAGCGCCGTAAAGATTCCACGCAGTGTGTTTAGATCCATGCTGTCTACCTCCGCGACGAGATGACGGTGCCCAGGTTCTGCAGGTAGGCTACCAGTGCATCGAGCTCGGTCTTGCCCTGCACCGCGGCCGTGGCGCCGGCAATGTCCTCGTCAGTGTACGGAACGCCCAGGGTGCGCATGGTTTTCAGTTTCCTGGGTGTCAGCTGACCATCCAGCACGTTCTCTGCCAGCCACGGAAAACTCGACATATTGGATTCCGGCACCACGTCACGCGGGTTCGTTAAATGTACCCGGTGCCAGTCGTCACTGTAACGACCACCTACGCGGGCCAGGTCCGGACCGGTACGCTTGGAACCCCACTGGAAGGGGTGGTTGTAGACGAATTCACCGGCAACCGAATAGTGACCGTAACGCTCGGTCTCGGCACGAAACGGACGGATCATCTGCGAGTGGCACAGGTAGCAGCCCTCACGGACATAGATATCACGTCCTTCCAGTTGCAGGGCTGTATAAGGCTTCAGGCCTTCAACAGGCTCGGTGGTACTTTTCAGAAAGAAAAGCGGCACGATTTCAACCAGCCCGCCAACACTGATGACCAGCAGGATCAGCACTACCATCAGGCCAATATTTGTTTCAACAACTTCATGGCTCATATCAGTTCTCCGCGATCAGGCTGTTTGTGGAACAGGGCTGTCTACCGGGCGTGCGCCGGAGATGGTTTTGGCAACATTCCAGGCCATCAACAGCATGCCGGAGAGGAACAGTATGCCACCCAGGAAACGGACGAAGTAGTACGGGTACGTGGCCTGCAGCGATTCAACGAAGCTGTAGGTCAGCGTACCGTCATCGTTGATGGCTCTCCACATCAGCCCCTGCATGATGCCGGCTATCCACATGGAGACGATGTACAGCACCACGCCGATAGTAGCCATCCAGAAGTGCCAGTCGATCATCCTGATCGAGTACATCTGTTCGCGGTCGAACAGTTTCGGTATCAGGAAGTAGATCGAGCCGATGGATATCATCGCCACCCAGCCCAGTGCGCCCGAGTGCACGTGGCCTATAGTCCAGTCGGTGTAGTGGGACAGCGCGTTGACCGTCTTGATTGCCATCAGCGGGCCCTCGAAGGTGGACATGCCGTAGAAGGACAGCGACACAATCAGGAACTTGAGAATGGGGTCGTCGCGCAGTTTGTGCCAGGCGCCGGACAGCGTCATGATGCCGTTGATCATGCCGCCCCAGGACGGCGCCAGCAGAATCAGCGAGAACACCATGCCCAGTGACTGCGCCCACACCGGCAGCGCCGTGTAGTGCAGGTGGTGGGGGCCGGCCCACATGTAGGTGGAAATCAGCGCCCAGAAGTGCACCACCGACAGGCGGTAGGAATACACCGGGCGCCCGGCCTGCTTGGGTACGAAGTAATACATCATGCCAAGGAAGCCGGCGGTCAGGAAAAAGCCCACGGCGTTATGACCATACCACCACTGTACCATGGCATCGATAGCCCCGGGGTATACCGAGTAGGACTTGGTCAGACTGACTG
>CAZWJB010000044.1:0-8362 GCA_964634485.1 uncultured Thiohalobacter sp.
ATTGACCGGCCATTCACTGGGCGCGGCCGGGGTACAGGAAGCCATCTACAGCCTGTTGATGGTTAAACACGATTTCATCTGCGCATCCGCCAATATCCAGCAGCTGGACCCGGCAGCAGAAGGCCTTCCCATCCAGCGCGAGCGCAAGGATAACGCCGGTCTGCGCACCGTCATGTCCAACAGTTTCGGCTTTGGCGGCACCAACGCTTCGCTGGTGTTCCAGCGTTTTGAGGAATGAGCCCCTGGCCGGGATTATTCAGCGGACATAATTTCTTTCCATAACCGGTCCAGCCGTTGCGGCGATACTTTTTGCGAGGTCCCCAGTCCCTGCGCAAACAGCGATACCCGCAATTCCTCGACCAACCAGCGAAATTCCTCCACTGCCTTGCCGGTCTTGCCACTGGCAAGCGCCTGCTCGTAATGCTCCCGGTAGCGCCGTACTGTTGCCGCCTGCTTGCGCTCCTGCCCTGCATTACCCGACAGCTTGTCCAGACGCTGCATCGCAGCGCGAAGATAGCGCGCCAGGTGAGGCAACCAAGGCACGGGAGTGGCGCTGACAAAGCCCGGATATACCAACTGCTGCACCTGTGTCTGTACCTCTCCGATCGCAGCCAGCAGTTGCGGCGAAACAGCGCCTTTCAGTAAACGACTGAGCTGCTGGTAGACCTGCAAAGTCTCATAGCTCCAGCCCCCTATCGAAACCGCCCATTCAAGCAGAGATCGCCTGCCCTCCTCCAGGCGCTGCTGAAAAATATCCGCATGACGTACCTCAACATCGTCGTCACCCAGAAAGGCAGCCTGTATGACGGCCCGTTCCAGGTCGGCCAGCAGAACGTCTGCGCCAGCCACGGTACTGAACCACACACTCTGTTTCTGCAGTTCCGGCACCGAATTTTTGATCTCCCGGACTATCCGCCCGGCCTTTTTCCGGAACAGCGCCAGCAGCCCTTCGCGGTGCGAAGCAAGTGCCTGTCGCTGCCGGTCAAACAGCTGCAGCTCAATCGTCTCGCCGTTGACTGCAAGCGCCGGGTAGGCACGCAGATTCAAGCCACTGTCTTTCAGTTCAATATAGTCAGGCAGGTCACCGAAGTCCCAGTCCTCGATTTTTTTGCGCTGGTAGCGGGCGTCTGATACACGCTCGAACCCGTGCCGGGCACGCTCGCCGTAGTCGCGCTGCAGGCATTGCAGGTCGCGACCCGAATCAATGATTTTTCCCTGCTCGTCACGCAGCTCAAAGAACGCAAACAGGTGCTGCGGTAACAGTTCGGGACGCCAGGCATCAGCGGGCACCGATACACCGGTGCTGGTCTGCAACTGTTCCGCCAACGCTTCGGTCACTGCCTTTCCGGCTGACTGCAACAACGCAATACAGGCATCCGCATACTCAGGTGCCGGCACAAAGTGACGCCGCAGCTGTTTGGGCAGTGACTTGATGAGCAGTACGATTTTTTCCCTGAGCAACCCGGGCACCAGCCATTCGAAGTCACTGCTCTGCACCTGGTTCAGCGCTGCGATGGGCAGCTGGACACACAAGCCATCTCCCGTCTCGCCGGGAGAAAACCGGTAGCGCACCGGCATAGACAGGCCACGAATCTCCAGGCTGTCGGGAAACTGTTGTCTGGTTACACCTTCTGCAGCGTGGTGCGTAATATCCTCCCGGTTAAGGCACAGCAGGTCCGCCTGTTCGCGCTCCAGCGTCTTCCACCAGCACTGGAAGCTTTTGCCATCAAACACGGAAGCCGGCAGGCGTTCATCAAAAAAACGGCATAAATCCTCTTCGTCGACCAGCACGTCGCGGCGACGGGCCCTGGACTCCAGCTGATCGAGTGATGCCAGCAGCTTGCGGTTGTGCTCTGCAAATGCGGCATGGGTTCTGAACTCGCCGGCCACCAGCGCATGGCGGATAAAAAGCTCGCGCGAGGTGGCGCTATCGATAGGCCCGTAATTCACTTTGCGTCGCTGGACCAGTGGCAGGCCATACAGAGTCACACGTTCAAACGCCACCACCTGGGCACGCTTCCGCTCCCAGTGCGGTTCGGAATAACTGTGCTTCAACAAGTGTCCGGCCAGCGGCTCAACCCAGTCCGGATCAATGGCCGCCGCAGTGCGCAGGTAGCGCCGGCCGGTTTCCACCAGCTCGCCGGCTACCAGCCACTTCGGTTTCTTCCTGCTTAAGCCGGAGCCGGGGAACAGGGCAAACTTCAGGTTGCGCGCGCCCAGGTACTCACCGGGTTCCACCTGCAAGGCGAGGTTACCCAGTAAACCGGTCAGCAGGGCACAATGAACCGATCGGTAGTCCGCCACGGCCTCGTTGACGCACATGCCCATATCCCTGATCTGCGCCAGTAACTGCTTGTGTACATCAGCCCACTCACGCATGCGCATAAAGGAAACAAAATGCTCCCGGCACCACTTGCGCAGCTTGTTACTGGTCAGGTGACGCGCCTGTTCCCGGTAGGCATTCCAGAGCTTCAGATAAACGAGGAAGTCGGATTTTTCGTCTTTGAACAAGGCATGCTTTTCATCCGCAGCCTGGGCCTTGTCCAGCGGGCGCTCGCGGGGATCGACAACTTCCAGCGCAGACACGATAATCAGCACTTCAGTCAGGCAATGCAACTCGCTGGCTGCCAGGATCATGCGTGCCAGGCGAGGATCCACAGACAGGCGGGCAATGTTCCGGCCCAGCGCGGTTAATACCTGTTGCGTGTCCACAGCGCCAAGCTCGTGCAGTAACTTGTAACCGTCACGAATAAAGCTTGCATCGGGCGGGTCGACAAACGGAAAGGCTTCAATATCACCCAGCCCCAGCACCGTCATTCCCAGAATGACAGCGGCCAGGTTGGTGCGTTGTATTTCAGGCTCGGTGAAGGCCGCCCGCGACAGGTAATCATCCTCGCCATACAAACGGATACAGATACCGGACGCTACCCGTCCACAGCGTCCTGCACGCTGGTTGGCCGACGCCTGTGATACGGCTTCAATGGGCAAACGCTGTACCTTGGTGCGGTAGCTGTAACGACTGACCCGCGCCAACCCGGTATCCACCACGTAGCGAATACCCGGCACCGTCAGCGAGGTTTCTGCAACGTTGGTCGCCAGCACAATCCGCCGTCCCTTGTGCGGCCTGAATACCTTGCTCTGCTGCGCAGCAGACAGCCGCGCATATAGCGGAACGATTTCGGTCTGCGGAGGATGGTGCTTGCGTAACAGTTCACTGCTGTCCCGGATGGCGCGTTCACCCGGCAGAAACACCAGCACATCGCCCGGCCCCTCCGCAGCCAGCTCGTCCACCGCATCCAGCAGCGCCTGTCCCCGTCCCCGGTCTTTCTGATCCTCATCCTCGCCTGCTATCGGCCGGTAGCGCATTTCAACCGGCCAGGTGCGGCCCGATACCTCGATAATCGGTGCCCCGTTAAAATGGCTGGAAAATCGCTGCGGATCAATTGTGGCCGAGGTAATGATGAGTTTGAAATCAGGGCGGCGTGGCAACAGCCGTTGCAGGTAACCCAGCAGGAAATCGATATTCAGACTGCGCTCGTGGGCTTCGTCGATGATCAGGGTATCGTATTCGCGTAACTCCGGATCGGACTGAATCTCGGCCAGCAGAATACCGTCGGTCATCACCTTGACGTAGCTGTGCTGCTGAACCCGGTCCTGAAAACGCACCTTGTAGCCCACGTGTTCTCCAAGCGGACTGTCCAGTTCCTCGGCAATACGCGCTGCCAGACTGCGTGCAGCAATTCGACGCGGCTGGGTATGGCCGATCTTGCCGCGCAGGCCGCGGCCCATCTCCAGACAGATCTTGGGCAACTGGGTGGTCTTTCCTGAGCCGGTTTCTCCACACAGAATAACCACTTGTTGTTTGCTGACGGTAGCCCGAATGTGCTCGCGACTCTCAACCACCGGTAACGCCAGCGGATAGCGGGGCACCGGAGCGTTGGCGCGCCGCTGATCAACACAGCGAATAGAGCGTGCAATCGCTGCGTGCAGCTTGCTGATACCCCGGTCCACTGCCTGCCCGCGCTGGCAGCGACACTGCAACACGGCAAGCTGTCTGGCAAATGCGGGAATATCCCGGGCCAGACATTCATCTAAAGAATGGAGTAACCGTTCCAGTTGTTCACGATCGGAACGGTTGCCGGTGTTATTCATACCCTATTGTACACTGGACAAGGCAGCTGGCTTTTGGCGGAACACCCGGCATGTGCTAGTGTCAAACCCGAAACGCACTTACTAAAAAAAGGGCTCTGGATACTCATGAAACCAAATACCCGCCGCCGTCAGTTGCTGCAGTGGCTAGGCGCAAGCAGTGGACTGGCAGCCATTTCGGGCAGCGCTCAGACTGAGCCGGTAGACCGTGACCTGTTCGATGATCCGGTTCACAAACTGGTGTATCAGTTCAACAAGGCAGACCCGGAATATATGGAACACGTGCTGTTCTCAGTCGGTGCCATGCTGCGCAAATACGGAGATGAAGCACACCTGGTCGTGACGGCAATCGGCCCGGGGCTCCACATCCTGGCCAAAAAGCCCGGGCGGCCAATCCCTGGCATTATCCGCCAGCGCGTTTCCAGCCTGGCCGCTTACGGGATTTCCTTCCACGCCTGCGGCAATACCATGAAATCCCTCGGTTGGAACAAGGACGACTTGCTCGAATTCGCCGAAATTGTGGACATTGGCGCCGATGACCTGATGTTGTTACAGGAACAGGGCTACAGCTATATCAGCTGGTAGGCGCCGTGATACTCCCTGCACCCGCCCGGGTCATATCCCCCCAAACCCGTTAATGGGGCGATCCGGCAGCCACTGCATTTTCTGCTGAGCAATAGCCTGAAAAGGACAAAAAACCGGTTTTTTGTCCTTTTTTCTTGACATTGTGAAAAACTCTGCAAGACTTTGGTGAATCGCGCAACACCCGGACAGGGGGTGCCCGTGCCACAAGGCTCGTTTAGCCGACAACAGACTGCCGCTATCACCGGGCTCAGCAATCGCCAGCTAAGTTATTGGCGCAAAACCGGTTTGGTGGATCCCGGCAACTACACCGCGGGCGGTCACGCGCGCTATTCCTTTACCGACCTGATTGCATTACGCACCGCCAAACGCCTGCTTGATGCAAAAATCTCTGTGCAACGCATTCGCAAGTGTCTGCAATCCCTCACCCGCTTTCTGCCAACCACAGACTATCCACTGGTGGAACTGTCGCTGGTGGTAACAGGCGACGTGGTGCTGGTTTTTCATGGTGAACGTGCTTTTGACGCGCTCACCGGTCAGGAATGGATCTTTCCAATAGCCGAGCTGGCTGCGGAAATTGAGAAAATTCAACAGCAACAGCCGGAACAAGGTGATCTGTTTTCTGTTGATGACAACAAGCAAGGGGAGCACGCCTGATCCAACAACAGCAACACAGGCATGGTGATGGAGAGGCGGAGCCCTTCATCTTTGTCAATTTCGCATGCAGTCCAACTGCAGCGTGACGCAGAGACAGAGCACGAGGACAATATTATGAACCCAGGCAGCAAAAAGCCTCAGCGACAGATGGTGGTATTGAATTTTGACGAAATCGATTGCAAGCGCCTGCAGCTGGCGGGCGACTTCAACAACTGGGTCCCTGACCAGGATATAGAGACACGCAACATCAACGGTCATTGGCAAAAAGTGTTTACAGCAGCACCCGGCGTCTACGAATACAGGATAGTCGTGGACGGCAAATGGCAGCAGGATCCAACCAATCCCGCTGAAATTCCCAACGAACTCGGCGGCATCAATTCGCTGCTGCAGATACCGGTACACCACTGATGGCCTGCCAGCCAGACCCGGCATGGCAACGCAAGGCTGTTTCCTCCAATCGCCTGGCCAAAATCAGCGCGGAGGAGACAACCTGCTTCCGGCAGTTGCAGGACTTAGGCGGCCAACTCTGTGATCAACTCATCCCTGCGCCGATCCAGTACCGCACAAAGCTGCTGAGAGTCGGCACCAACCTGTTCGAACCAGTCCAGAACCGGCACCTCAAAACTATCCAGCATATCGAAGATCGACTGGATCCGTGCGGGGATCCTGTCCAGCCGGGACTGACGTTGCGGTGCGTCCATACCATCCAGCGCCTTTTGCAACTCGGACAGCCCGAACGCCACATGATCCAGCTCATCCTGCAACGGCACGCGTAACGATTCCCGGGTACCGGGGTCCGCCAGCGGAACCACCTGTTCAACCGCCTGCGAGCCAAGCGCTTCCACCACCAGGTACAAATCAGTCAAAAAATCAACCCAGTCCAGTGCCCGGAAATGGCCATGTAATTGTTCAAGCGCCTGTTGACCGATAACAGGCGCCGTAACAACACCAAACTCCTGCATCCAGTGTTGCTGGATAGCGACGTGACGACATTCATCACCAACCTGTTTTGCCAGACCCATCTTTGCATCCTGACCTGGAGCAGACGCGATACGCTCTGCGCAAGCTTCCATAATAAATAGATCAACCTGTGTGTAAAGTACCAGCAGATGGCCCATGGCGTGGGCATATTGCGCGTCTTCAACCGAGTGAGTCTTCATGTGCAGGTCTCCTGGAGCGGTGGTACACAAATGGTTTAATTCTCTCCCCTGTTGCAGGCTGTTGAAAAGGTCTCTGGGGAGTGCGAGACAAGGCGAAAGCTGGCGAAAAAGCGCAGTTTACAGTTAGTAAATGAGCATTTTGAGTCGGCTTTCAACGACGGATCGCGCCTCCAGAGGGTTTTTCAACAGTCTGCTAGCGGTGTGACCGGTCGTTATACGGTAAAGTTCCGGTCACACTGTTTGTTTCCGCTCCATGGTGAGATCACGACCCGTGTTCAGATTTATCAAGCTGCACCTGTCCATAGCGGCAGTTATTCTGGCCACACCCTCAGCTGCTGCCAGTCCCTGTGATGAACCTGACAGACCGGGCACAGCGTGGGAACTGTCCGCACAAACATCGCTTGCTGCTATCTATAAACCGGTCAACGAGGCCGAGTCACCGCCTGCCGTACTGGTCAGGATTAAATGGGATTCGGATCCTGACGTACTGTACAGCATCATATGGGACTATGAGCACTTCGCCGATTTTATCCCCAACGTAAAAAAAAGCCGCCTTCTGGCAAAACAAGCAGATCGCGTCTGGGTGTATCAGCAGTTGCACTTACCGGGTCCAGCGCGCGATCGCCATTACGTCATCGTCAGCAGCAATTTTGACAGCAAACCGGCGCAGCACCACTACCGCGTTGAGTGGACCCTGAGCACACAATACCCGCTACCGGACGCTGACCTACAGGTAACCCCTGAACATTTCCGCGGTTGCTGGAAAATCGAAGCGCAGACACCGCGCGGACTGACTGCAAGCTACTGGATCGAACTGGAGCCCGGCGGATTGTTACCGCGCTGGGTGACGCAGGCAGCCCTGCGCCACTACGTATCCGACCTGATGAACGCCCTCCACCAGCGCACGCAACATGCGCCGGGCAGTCAACGCTGACCTGGACATCTTGCCGGGTGATGCAGGGAAGAGCATTGCAGCCACAACAATTGGCATAACTTATGCAATGTATTTATGGGCATATTAGTCGATCACTGCGGAGATTGAGGGAGTTCAATAGTGAAACCGATTCCGTTACAACTGGTTACCGTATGCCTGGAAAATGGGCAGCAAGGTGTATTCATAGGGGTGCCCCTGGTGGGCGAACAGGTTCCTGACGACGCAGGTCAAATCGACAACATCTGGTTTTCCGATATCAAGGATGTGCCCGCGGAGATGGAACTGGCGGACCTGATTCGATTGATCCAGTCACAACTCTGCCGCTGCAAATCAACGGTACAGTAAAATCCACAACGCTCGTTTCGATAATCTACAGTAAACCCGCATCACGGTTCTTTAGTGAGGCGACCGCTGCTGTTCAGGGAAATTTTTTATCAGTGCGGGAATTCCTGCTAATGCTCGACTACAATAGCCCGAACTAACGAGGAATCAGTACATGTCATCGAACGAGGATAAGCCCAAATGGGACGTTGCCCTGGCCGCACTGGCAAGAGACACCTTCCAGAAAAAAGCCTCGCCACTGGTACTGGATGACTTCCGCCACCTGGCCAGCGAACACGCTATCCGCTTCGACGATATTATGGAAAGCATGTTCCAGCTGGCAATTAACGGGGAATGGAAATATACCGACAGTTCCGGAAATGAGCAGACACTTGACCAGGCAACACTCGACAGCCTGTATGTTAAACGCCGTTTGTCGGAAGAAGACCTCAGCGCCTTTGATGGTGATTGGCAGCCGGTTTAAGAAAACAGGTTTGCCTATGCCCATGTTTGCTATTTATAGAGGGTAGCCACCAATTTTTCCAGTCCGCTGGCCAGT
>CAZWJB010000045.1:0-8314 GCA_964634485.1 uncultured Thiohalobacter sp.
ATATACTTATAGTCCTTTAGGCAGTGGCTGTGAAGCTCTTCATGAGGGACAGATCACGTTTTTCCAGCGGAACAACGAACGTCAGGTGCAGGTTTTATCTGCGTTTTATTGCCGATACCAGCGCCTTGACAGCGCTTTGTACACCCGCTGCGGATACCACACCTTGCCAACGCTGCCGTTGTATCGGGCCAGCGCCCTGGTGCGATCACCTTTTTCGCGTTCCAGGTAGAGGTTCAGGATAGTGCAACCCATGCGCAGGTTGGTGTGGATGTCGAACAGGTCGTCGTCGGGTCGGCCGATTTCGTCCAGCCAGAAGGGCATAACCTGCATCAGGCCGCGCGCGCCGGCGTGGGAAATTGCAAAGCGGTCGAAGTTACTTTCCACCTCGATCAATGCCAGCACCATTTCCGGTGGCAGGTTGGCGCGGCTGGCTTCGTAGTGGGCGGTTTTCAGGATATACAGGCGTTCTTCCGGGTCAGACACCTTGCGGCTCAGGCGTTGCGACATGTCGGTGAGCCAGACCTCTGCGTCGAAACGGTCGTCGAAACTGTCCGAGGATTGAATGGCGTCAGTCAGTACGGCGCGCATCTGATCATCCGGGCGTTCCTGGGTCGCAGCCAGTACCGGTTCGCAGGCAAGGCAGAGCAGGACCGCAATAATGGGCTTAATGCGTGGTTTCAAACTGTGCTTTGAGGTGGGCCACAATCTCGCCGCGCGGGATGTTTTCGTTGTCGCCGCCGCGCCGTGCCTTGTATTCCACCAGTCCCTGATCAAGGTTTTTCTCACCAATAACTACCCGATGCGGTATGCCAATGAGCTCCATATCGGCAAACATGACGCCGGGCCTTACCTCGCGGTCGTCAAAAATGACGTCGATGCCGGCGTCGAGCAGTTCCTGGTACAGCTCGTCGCAGGCTTCGCGCACGCGCCGGGATTTTTTCCGGTTCATGCCGAGTAGCGCGACCTGGAAGGGCGCCAGCGCGTCGGGCCAGCTAATACCTTGATTATCATGGTTTTGTTCAATGGCGGCGGCCACTATGCGAGAAACGCCGATGCCGTAGCAGCCCATGATCACCGGGGTTTCCTTGCCATTTTCGTCCAGCACGGTGGCATTCATGGCGCGGCTGTATTTGTCGCCGAGCTGGAAGATATGGCCGACTTCAATGCCGCGCGCGATGCGCACCGTGCCCTTGCCGTCCGGGCTGGGGTCGCCGGCGACGAGGTTGCGTATGTCGGCCACCACCGGTTCAGCGCAATCGCGTCCCCAGTTGACACCATTTAGATGCTTTCCATCGCTGTTCGCACCACAGACAAAGTCACTGAGGTGGGCCGCAGAGCGATCTGCGATGACCGGTATTTTCAGTCCGACCGGCCCCAGCGAGCCGGGGGCGCAGCCGGCGACGGCAAGAATCCGCTCGTCGCTGGCAAAAGAAAGTGGCCGGGCAACCTGTTCGAGTCCGGCGGCCTTGATTTCGTTGAGGCTGTGATCGCCACGCAGGCACAGTGCCACCACGCCTCCTTCGCTGCCTTCCACAAACAGTGTTTTGATGCACTGCCGGGGTGTTACGCCCAGCGCTTTTGAGACATCTTCAATAGTATGTTGCCCGGGGGTGTCGATGGTTTGCTGATCAGCTGCGGATTGCGGGCGTTCGCCTGCAGGTGCCAGCGCCTCAGCCTTTTCCAGGTTGGCGGCGTAGTCGCTGTCGCTGGAAAATACGATAGCGTCCTCTCCGGAGTCAGCGAGTACGTGGAACTCGTGCGACAGCGCGCCGCCGATTGCGCCGCTGTCGGCACTCACGGCGCGAAAATCCAGCCCCAGCCGGGTGAAGATACGGCTGTAGGTGTCGTACATCGACCGGTAGGTTTCATCCAGCGATGCCGGGGTCAGGTGAAAGGAATAGGCGTCTTTCATCAGGAACTCGCGGGCGCGCATGATACCGAAGCGTGGACGGATCTCGTCGCGGAACTTGGTCTGGATCTGGTAATAGTTGACCGGGAGCTGTTTATAGCTGCGTACTTCCCGGCGTACCAGGTCGGTGATGATTTCCTCGTGTGTGGGACCCAGGCAGAAGTCGCGGTTGTGCCGGTCCTTTATGCGTAACAGCTCCGGCCCGTATTGTTCCCAGCGTCCCGATTCCTCCCATAGTTCTGCGGGCTGTACCGCCGGCATCAGCAGTTCCAGGCCGCCGGCGCGGTTCATTTCCTCGCGCACCACGGCTTCCGCCTTGCGCAGCACACGCAGCCCCAGTGGCTGCCAGCTGTAGATGCCGGCGGCGACCTTGCGAATCATGCCGGCGCGCATCATCAGCTGGTGGCTGATAATTTCTGCGTCCGCTGGGGTTTCCTTAACGGTGGCGAGAGGGAACTGTGAAACTTTCATGGTCGGGCATCCGGCTGCAATCAAGCGCGCGATTGTAGCCAGACAACGCTAGAAAGTCCCGCCATTCCAGCCCCACATGGCGCGCGGGGCATCGGCAAATTCGATATAAATGCGATCGGCGGGCAGGCCCAGCTCTTCATTCAGCAGGGTCGCCAGAGTCTGGGAAAAGTCCCTGGTTTTGCTTTCGGGCAGGCCGATGCTTTTCAGTTCCAGGTAAGCCAGTGGCTCGTTGCTGCCACCGAACAGCATGGCAGGATTCTGTTCAATGCTCACCATGACATAGCGTTCCGGCTTGCCGAGCATGTCGGCAACAGCCTGTGATGCCCTGCTGATCAGGGACTTCTGTGTATCGGGTTCAATGGGCTGGTTGGTCTGTATCCTCAACAGGGGCATGGTGTCACTCCTCAGTCACAGAATTCTTCGACGGCGGCCTGATTCTGTTTGATCATTTCCTGTTTTTTCTTTTCAGGGAGCCGCTGGTAGCTGCCGTCCGGCATATGCGCCAGCCGGTTTCCCCCTAAATCCAGCCCGGTAAGGTTTTTGCGGGCATTCTCGCAGTTCTGCTTGCGGATTTCTGCATTCTGCTCTTTTGCGGCCGCTCCCTGTTTAGCGGCTTCCTGCTGTTCCAGCTGTTTATCCAGTTCCTTCACCTGCTCCTCCAGGGACTTCCTTGCCGGCACTGATTTTGGGTCGGCCTCGGCTTTTATGCGTGTTGCATTGACCCCGGCCGGAGGAAACTGGCCGTATTGGGTTTCGCCGTTTGCGTCGTTCCATTTGAACATGGCTGCACTGGCGGGAAGTGCCAGCAGCGCCATGAGTAGTGTCATAGTGATTGTCGTGCGCATCATTCATCCTCGGCTGTTATTGGCATATCAGTTACTTACCACGCTACGGGTGGCTCGACAAGTGCAGGTGCCTCATCCTGGTGAATGAGGCACCTGGCGGCGCGCCGGTTGACCCTGGACGTACAGGCCGGACCCTGCACACATCACCTTTTGGATACTGGATTCTGCCCTCCAACAGTGGCAGTATTAGCCAGTTCTGAATCTGCGCTTTGCGCATGTGCCCGATATACGGGCTTTTTTTCTGGTTTTTGGTTTTGCCGTCACCCGGGAGACAAAACAGGTGGAGCTGACTGGCGCTGAGATTTTTGTACGCAGCCTTGCAGAGCAGGGAGTCAGGCATGTGTTCGGTTATCCTGGCGGCGCGGTACTGCCCCTTTACGATGCCCTGTATCAACAGGACAAGCTGGAGCACGTGCTGGTGCGCCACGAGCAGGCAGCGACTCATGCCGCCGACGGTTATGCGCGCTCCACCGGCAGACCCGGTGTGGTTCTTGTCACCTCCGGACCGGGGGCGACCAATGCGGTGACCGGCATCGCTACCGCGTATATGGATTCCATTCCCCTGGTGGTATTCACCGGCCAGGTGCCGACGGCACTGATCGGTAATGACGCGTTCCAGGAAGTGGACAGCGTGGGTATTACGCGCCCCTGTGTGAAACACAATTTCCTGGTGAAAGACGTGAATGACCTGGCGGTCACTATTCGCAAGGCCTTTTATGTTGCCATGACCGGGCGGCCCGGCCCGGTGGTGGTCGATATTCCCAAGGATGTCGCTGTGGCGAAAGCCGAATTCCATTACCCCAGGCGCATCAGCATGCGTTCCTATAGTCCCGTGACCAAGGGGCACCCGCGCCAGATCAAAAAGGCGATCGATCTGATGCTGGCCGCCAAACGCCCGATGCTTTACACCGGTGGTGGCGTGATACTGGCCAATGCCAGCAGCCAGTTGACCGAGCTGACCAAGCTGTTGGGTTATCCCCTCACCAATACGTTGATGGGGCTGGGCGCGTTCCCGGCCACGCACCGGCAGAACCTCGGCATGCTGGGCATGCACGGAACCTATGAAGCCAACATGGGCATGCACAACTGTGACGTGCTGATTGCGATCGGGGCGCGCTTCGATGACCGCGTTACCGGAAATATCGATAAATTCTGCCCGACCGCAACGGTGATTCACGTCGATATCGACCCGGCCAGTATTTCCAAGAACGTCAAGGTGGACGTCCCGATCGTCGGGCCGGTCGACCAGGTGCTCAAGGAAATGCTCAAGGTGCTTAAAGAGAGCAAACAGAAACCGGATGCGGCAGCGCAGAAAACCTGGTGGAAGCAGATCGAGGAATGGCGCGCCATGGACTGTCTGAAGTATGACCGTGACAGTGAATTGATCAAACCGCAGTATGTGCTGGAAACAATGTACGAGGTCACCAAAGGCAAGGCGTTCGTGACCTCGGACGTCGGTCAGCACCAGATGTGGGCCGCACAGTTCTATAAGTTCGACAAGCCGAACCGCTGGATCAATTCCGGTGGTCTGGGGACCATGGGTTTTGGTCTCCCCGCGGCAATGGGCGTGCAGATTGCTCACCCGAAGGAAACTGTGGCCTGCGTCACCGGTGAGGGGAGCATCCAGATGTGCATCCAGGAGCTGTCTACCTGCAAACAGTACAGCTTACCGCTGAAGATCATTAACCTGAATAACGGCTGCCTCGGCATGGTGCGCCAGTGGCAGCAATTCTTTTATGACGGCCGTTATGCGATGTCGTATATGGAATCACTGCCGGATTTCGTTAAGCTGGCGGAGGCCTACGGGCATGTGGGTATGCAGATCACCAAACCCGAAGATGTGGAGCCCGCTCTGAAGGAAGCCTTTAAAATGAAGGACCGGCTGGTGTTTATGGATTTCCTGACCGACAAGAAAGAGAACGTCTACCCGATGATTCCGGCGGGTGCCGGTCAGAACGAAATGATTCTGGTGTAGCTATGCGGCATATCATTTCAATTCTGATGGAGAATGAATCGGGTGCCCTGTCGCGGGTGGCGGGGCTGTTTTCGGCGCGTGGATATAACATCGAATCGCTTACCGTCGCTGCGACGGAAGACGAGTCGCTGTCGCGCATGACGCTGGTAACCACCGGTACCGATGAGGTCATTGAGCAGATCACCAAACAGCTCAACAAGCTGATCGATGTCGTCAAGCTTATGGATATGCATGAAGGCCCGCATATCGAGCGCGAGATGATGCTGATCAAGGTGCGTGCAGCAGGTCCGGCGCGCGAAGAGGTGAAGCGTCTGGCGGATATTTTCCGTGGCCGCATCATTGATGTGACCGATGCTGTTTATACCATTGAAGTAACGGGTACCAGCGAAAAGCTGGACGCGTTTGTTGGCGCGATTACCCAGACTGACATCATCGAAGTGGTGCGCTCTGGTGTGACCGGAATTGCGCGAGGCGAAAGAGCCTTGCACCTGTAATATGAATTTGAATACCAGTTAGGGTACAGAGCTATGACAATGAATATCTATTATGACAAGGATGCGGACCTGTCCATTATCAAGGGAGTGAAGGTCAGCATTATCGGTTACGGGTCGCAGGGGCACGCGCATGCCAATAATCTGAAAGAGTCGGGTGTGGATGTCACGGTGGGTTTGCGCGCCGGTTCCATTTCCGAAGCCAAGGCAAGGAATGCCGGTCTGACCGTCAAGTCGATTGAAGACGCGGTCAAGGGTGCCGACGTGGTCATGATCCTGGCGCCCGATGAGCACCAGGCCAAACTGTACCGTGACAAGGTCGAACCCAATATCAAAAAGGGTGCAGCGCTGGCCTTTGCACACGGTTTCAATATCCACTATGAGCAGATCATGCCGCGTGCCGATCTGGACGTGATCATGATTGCCCCCAAGGGGCCCGGTCACCTGGTGCGTTCCACCTACACCCAGGGCGCCGGCGTGCCTTCGCTGATTGCTGTTTTTCAGGATGTCAGCGGTAAGGCCAGGGACATCGCGCTGTCCTATGCGTCTGCCAATGGCGGTGGCCGTGCCGGCATTATCGAGACAAGCTTCAAGGAAGAAACCGAGACGGATCTGTTTGGCGAACAGGCGGTGCTCTGCGGCGGCGCTACTGCGCTGGTGCAGGCCGGATTCGAAACCCTGACGGAAGCCGGTTATGCACCGGAAATGGCGTATTTCGAGTGCCTGCACGAACTGAAACTGATCGTGGATCTCATGTACGAAGGCGGTATCGCCAATATGCGTTACTCGATTTCCAATACCGCCGAGTACGGTGACCTGACCCGTGGCCCGCGCATCATTACCGATGAAACCAGGGCCGAAATGAAGCGTATCCTGACTGAGATCCAGAACGGCGAATTCGCCCGCGAGTTTATCCTGGAGAACCAGGCCGGTGCCGCTACGTTGAAAGCCAAGCGGCGTCTGGGGCGCGAGCATCCTATCGAAAAGGTGGGCGAGCAGCTGCGCGGTATGATGTCCTGGATCAGCGATAACAAAATCGTCGACAAGAAAGTTAACTGATACAAGGGGTCGCTTAGCAACCCCGCTTTTATTATGGCGACAGGCCGTTATCCTTATTTTTCCCGTAGCGGGTGGTTGCCGTTTCTGGTGTGTGCCGGTCTGGGGCTGTTAGTTGCGCGCTCCCTTGGCTGGATCTGGTCGCTGCCGTTCTGGCTAGGCTGTGTTTTGCTGGTCTATCTGTATCGTGACCCCGAACGCGAAATTTCTTCCAGCCCGCTGGCGGTCGTCAGCCCCGCCGACGGTATCATCACTGAAGTGAAAGAGGTGCACGATCCGTACCTTAATCGCCAGGCGATTTTGCTTGCCATGCAAATAGGTCATGTGGATGTCTATAGCATGCGAAGTCCTGTTGAAGGCAATGTTCTGGAGCCGAAGAATAACTGCGATAATGTCAACCAGCCGCGTGGCGTGTGGCTGAAAACTGATGAAGACGATGACCTGGTGTTGGTTATGCACCGCGGTCCACTGCACAATCTGCCGCACTGCTATGTGCGTATCGGTGACCGGGTGGGCCAGGGGCAGCGTTGTGGTTATGTCCAGATGGGCGGAAGGATCGACGTATATCTGCCCGCCAACAGCCGTGTCGAGGTGTCCATCGGCTCGCGCGTAAAGGCCGGATCTGATGTAATAGCCACACTGGTTCACAAGTAAGGGCCAAGATGGACGAAGAAAAAACATCGGAGCGGCGTCGCCGGGGTATTTATCTGCTCCCCAACCTGTTTACCACGGCAGGCCTGTTTGCGGGTTTTTACGCCATTGTTTCCGCGATGAGCGGCAAGTTCGAAGTCGCTGCCATTGCCATATTCGTTGCCATGATTATGGACGGGATCGATGGGCGGGTTGCGCGCCTGACTAATACCAGCAGTGAATTCGGCGTTCAGTATGACAGCCTGTCTGACATGGTGTGTTTTGGTCTTGCACCGGCACTGGTGGTTTTTGAATGGGCATTGCGCAGCATGCTCGAGCAGGGCTGGCTGTGGTCCAAGCTCGGCTGGCTGGCGGCATTTATCTATACCGCGGGTGCAGCGTTACGGCTGGCGCGCTTCAATACCCAGGTCGGCAGCGCCGACAAACGCTATTTCCAGGGGTTGCCCAGTCCATCAGCGGCGGGGGTGCTGGCCGGGCTGGTCTGGTTCAGTGAAGATAACGGACTCGATGGTGGCGACATGTGGATGGTGGGCGCGTTGCTGGCTGCGTCCATGGGTGCGCTGATGGTGAGTAATGTCCGCTACTACAGTTTCAAGGAAATTGATTTCAAGAACCGGGTACCGTTTGTTGCGCTTATCATGATCGTTGTGGTGTTCGTGGTGATATCCAGTCACCCGCCGAGTGTGTTATTTGTTGGTTTTTTTGTCTACGCCATTTCGGGGCCTGTTCTGACCCTGCACCAGATTCGGAAACGCCGCCGCCAGCGCAAATTGCAGCGGTAGCTTTTGCCTACCCCCCCCGTTCCGGTAGCTTCGAGTTACGGCTAAAAGCCGGATCGATCGGCCCTTCGGCCGATTAAAGCCGTAGGTTGGTGCTGAGCGTAGCGAAGCCCAACGGGCCGCCGCGAATAGCCTTG
>CAZWJB010000046.1:0-8268 GCA_964634485.1 uncultured Thiohalobacter sp.
CAGCCAGTCGCCCTTGAAGCGCTTGTTGAGATATTGCAGGTAGTCCAGTGCCGCGTTGGTGGAATCCAGCAAGTCACGGCGGCCGTCATACCACCAGTCCTGTTTCAGTTTGAAGCGTTTGCCGGTTGCCGGAATAAATTGCCAAAGTCCTGCGGCGCGGCCGTGCGAATAGGCAAAGGGATCATAGGCGCTTTCGACAATCGGCAGCAGAGCGATTTCGGCTGGCATGTTACGCCGGCTTATTTCCTGATAAATGTAGCGGGCGTAGCGGCGCGAGCGTTCGGTGACGCGTTGCATGTATTGCGGATGTTTTACATACCAGTTACGTTGCACGCGAACACGTTTATTGTCCTGGTCCGGTAACGTGAACTCCTGGCGCAGTTTGGCCCACAGATCGGCTGGCACAGGCTGTTCGTAAGGGGCAACGATGACACCGGTGACAGGCTGGGCGGCGGCCAGCATTGTCAGCCGGGATCGCTTCGGTTCTGCGTCGTTTGCCGGGCCGGCGCTGCCGGTCTCCGGGCGGGAAACTTCAGGTGTCTGCTGCAGCGTGGAGCATGCGGTGAGCAGAAGCGCGGTGAACAATATCAATCGGGTGGCCATATGCTCTTATCGGCATGACAGCCGAGGCTTTTACCTCAAGTTAGTGAAAAAAGACGTTTCTTCCTCAGCTTGCAATGCTGACAGGGCCGGAATAAAGCGTCAAGCACTGTGGACCATGGCGCCGGATGCGTTATTATTGAATGACTTATGAGAGATTCAAGGTCTCCAGCCAACAACGCGCAGCAATTGCCCGAACTCCGGCTCTGGTGTCGGCAAACGCTGGGCCAGCAGCTTTCCATTGCCGAGCAGGCTGCGCTGTGCGAACTGCTGAGCGATATATTCGGCTATCACCTGCTGGTACTGGACCCGACCTGCCAGCCGCAAGCGCTGGACGCCAGCCGGATCATGCACCGGGTGGTGCAGTCCCGCACCGGAGAGGGCCTGGAGTCACCACCCGGAATACTGGCCAGTGCCGAGAATCTGCCTGTGCAGTCTGACAGTGTCGACGCCTTTGTGCTGCCGCACGTGCTGGAACTGGCCGCTGACGCGCACCAGGTATTACGCGAAATCGATCGCTGCCTGGTGGCTGAGGGGCATGTCATTATTCTGGGTTTCAACCCATACAGCTGGTGGGGCTTGCGCCGGCTGTTATTCGGCTGGCGGGGGCATGTGCCCTGGTCGCTGAAATTCTACGGGCTTCCACGTTTGAAGGATTGGCTTTCGTTGCTGGGGTTTGACACTATTAAAACACGTTATCTTTTTCCACATCCACCGTGGCAGTATGGTGCGGTGCATTTAAAGGAAACCTTTTTGCACCGTTTTCATCGTGATCGATGGCCATGGCTGGCTGGTTCTTATGTGCTGGTGGCGCGCAAGCGGGTCGCCACACTGACACCCATTAAACCGCGCTGGCGTCCGCGCCGGTCAGTGCTGGCGGGCGGTATTGCCGAAACCCGCCAGGGGAGCCTGCGACCGCATGGCTGACAAGGTGAGCCGCAGGCGAGAGGGTGGCCTGGGCCACAAGGTGAGCCGCAGGCGAGAGGGTGGCCTGGGCCACGTGGAGATTTTCACTGATGGCGCCTGCCGGGGAAACCCTGGGCCCGGTGGCTGGGGTGCCCTGCTGCGTTCCGGCGACCGCGAGAAAGAACTCTGTGGCGGCGCAGCAGAGACCACCAACAATCGTATGGAACTGATGGCGGCCATCAAGGCACTGGAAAGCCTGAAGCGCAAATGCACGGTGGATCTGACTACGGATTCCAGCTATGTCAGGGATGGCATAATGCAATGGTTACCAAACTGGAAGAATCGGGGCTGGAAGACGGCCGCGAAAAAACCGGTGAAGAATGCCGATCTCTGGAAGCGCCTGGACAAGGCCGCGCAAGCGCACCAGGTGACCTGGCACTGGGTCAGGGGGCACAGCGGGCACCCGGAAAATGAACGCGCCGACCAACTGGCCAATCGCGGTATTGATGAACTCTGAAACAGGACTGCAGCATGCGACAGGTCATTCTTGATACAGAAACTACCGGTCTGGAACCCCAGCAGGGGCACCGTATTATAGAAATCGGTTGCGTGGAAATGGTGGGCCGCAAGTTAACCGGAAATAATTTTCATCAGTACCTGCAGCCGGACCGGCAAATAGATGCCGGTGCAATCGAAGTACACGGCATCAGCAATGAATTCCTTACCGACAAGCCACGTTTTGCGGATATTGCCGATGATTTTGCGCGCTACATCGAAGGAGCTGAGCTGGTAATCCATAACGCACCGTTCGACATCGGTTTTCTGAATAATGAATTCAGGCTGTGTGAATTTGAAAAGCAGGTAACAGACATCTGCACGGTGCTGGATACACTGACCATGGCGCGCAAGATGCACCCGGGTCAGAAAAACAATCTGGATGCGCTGTGCAAGCGCTACGAAATCGATAATACGCACCGCGAGCTGCATGGCGCCCTGCTGGATGCGGAAATACTGGCCGATGTCTACCTTGCCATGACCGGCGGGCAGGTTGCCCTGCAACTGGGGGCCGGTGCCGATGCTGCCGCTGGTAACCATGAGGAGAAAATCCGGCGCCTGTCGGCAAAGCGGCCGGCGCTGCAGGTGATCCGGGCGGATGACACCGAAGCAGCTGAGCACAAGGCGCGGCTGGAGGCGATTGCCAGCGCAGCAGGTGTTCCGTCAGTATGGGAAAAACTGGAAACTGACTAGCAAGCTTCTAGAAAGTGTCTGCGTTTATCCAGAAGTGACTCAGAATACTTGCGGCATAACCCAGTGCTATGGCGGGCGTCCATTTAAGATGTGTAAAGAAGGTATATTTACCGCGTGCCTGCCCCATCAGCGCGACCCCGGCCGCCGAGCCTATCGATAACAGGCTGCCACCTACGCCGGCAGTAAGTGTGACCAGTAGCCATTGTCCCAGCGGCATCTCGGGATTCATGGATAGTACCGCGTACATCACCGGTATGTTGTCGACTATGGCCGACAGGATGCCCACCAGAATATTGGCAGTGGTGGCGCCAAGATCGACGTACATTACTTGCGAAGCCAGGGCCAGGTAACCGATAAAGCCCAGGCCGCCTACGCATAACACCACACCATAGAAAAACAGCAAGGTATCCCACTCCGCGCGCGCCAGCCGGCTGAATATATCGAAAGGTCGATCTTCTTCATTGTCTAGCGGAACTATATCGCCGACAACGCCGGTCTGGAACGTGCTGTTTACAGGTCGGGGGTGTGTTATTTTCAGGTAGTAGCCAAAAATCTGCAGGTAGCCAAGCCCTGTCATCATGCCCAGCATCGGTGGCAGGTGGAGAAAGCTGTGGAAACTGACGGCTGTTACGATGGTTAAGCCAAACAAAAACAGAATGGTAAGAGCACCGCGACGTAATTTAACAGCTTCGCCGTCGGCCGAGGGAGTGCCTTGCGGGACAAGGAAATTCATCAGTATTGCCGGAACCACAAAATTGATCACGGACGGTATGAACAGCAGGAAGAATGCCTGGAAATCGACCAGGCCTTTTTGCCACACCATCAACGTGGTCAGGTCACCAAACGGGCTGAAGGCGCCTCCCGCATTGGCGGCTACGACTATATTGATAGAGGCCAGGCCAACAAACCTGTCATTACCCTTGCCGACCGCCAGGACAACAGCACACATCACAAGGGCGGTGGTCAGGTTGTCGATGAAAGGAGACAGGAAGAAGGACAGGATGCCTGTAATCCAGAACAGCAGGCGGTAACTGCATCCTTTTCTTATAAGCCAGCTGCGCAACGCCTCGAAAACCTGGCGTTCATCCATGGCATTGACATAGGTCATCGCTGCCAGCAGAAACAGGAACAACTCGGAAAATTCCAGCAGGGTGCTGCGAAATGCGGCTTCAGCGGCCTGTGTGAGTCCCTGCGTATGATACTGCCAGGCGACCAGACCCCAGATCGCTCCGGCAGCGAGTATTACCGGCTTGGATTTGCGCAGATGTGTGAATTCCTCTGACATGACCAGCAGGTAGGCCAGGGTAAACAGGGTCAGTGCGGTATAGCCAGTGCGGTGTTGGGTAAGGTCAATCCATTCTGTATGCAGTGCTGCTGCCTGGCTGCCGGCCGGTAGCAGTATAACCAGGAAGGCGATCAGGAAGGGTTTGAGCACCGCTGGCAGTCTGGGATGTCGCACAATTCAGATAGTCCGTTGAGTTCCTGGGCGTACGATAACAGGCCGCCAGCATAGCGTATACTTGCGACTGTCGACGGAATCCCGGAGGAACGCTGCCTGTTATGGCGAGAGTAAAAATCTACAGTACCGGGCGTTGCCCGATGTGTGACAAAACGAAGAAATTACTGAGTAAATGGCGCATTCCTTTTCAGGAGGTGCGCGTCGATCAGGATCGGAGCGGCCTGATCGAGATGGCCAGGCTCACCAGGGGTGCGCGCAGCGTTCCGCAGATTGCGATTGACGGGAAATGGATCGGAAGCCTGGTGGAACTCACCGAGCTGCATATGGACGACAAGCTCGATGAGCTGGTGGTCGATGACTAGGCCTGGTCGTCCACCACGGTATTCAGGATTTCCTGGTGTTCGGGGGAAATATCGATAATCTGAAACCCGGTCCAGTAAGAGCCGGAACCGTTGGCATCGTCGCACCACAGGCTTTCGGCGCCGATCAGGATTTCCACCCTGTTGTCCCCCTGCATAAGGGGAATCCGCATCTGGCAAACAGTTCCGCAGGCGATCCCGTCCGGGCTGACGGCCATCAACCCGTCGCTTGACAGGTTCACCAGTTCTCCAAGGACATTGCCACTGTGTGCATCCAGGATTTGTGGGTGCTCGGGAATCGTCATGCGATTTTTTCTCCGTTGTTCCGAGTGTGCCGGATTAGTTGTGCTGTTCATCGCTGTTTCTCCAAAATCAGTTTGCTTCGGCCAGTGCTATGCGGCACGGTCCAGCATGCGGTGGATGGCATTCATCGCCCGATCGACGAAAGGTTTATTTTCAGCCTGGACGATGCGGACGTTGCCATTAAGTATGCAGTCCGCCAGATCCTGCATGGATACGACAGAAGCTTTCACGCCCAGCTGATCCACAAACATGAATTTTCCGGTAACCGTACTGCGCCAGGACAGTTTGGCCCGTTTCGCGGACTGGCCAGGTTCCGTGAATTCAAACCAGGTACCAAAGGGAATGGTTTTCAGCTCCTCGATCTGTGCCTGCTGTTCGGGCGTGAGGGCGGTCTCTGTTTCAGGTTCATCCGTAACCGGTTCTGCCTCGACTACAGGCTGTTCGACAGGGGCCGGTTGTTCATCGGCGGCAACAATCTTCTCCAGGACCTGGTTCTGCGCCTCGAACAAGGCGCCAATCAGTTTCTCCTTGTCAGTTTGCTGCAATGTCTTTGTGGCGCTGCGCAATTCGTCCTGCAGTCCGCCCAGGCTTGCCTGCCGTTGAGACTGGTCGATTGCGCTGACGGGCGGTAACACGGAGTCGACGATGCGCGCCGCGAGTGCGGTGGCATTTTGCCAGTCTTCACTCTCGTCGCGCAGGTCAGTACGAAGCAGAATAAAAGTAAGCTTGTCAGCCCAGATGCGCTGCAGAAACTCGCGGGTAGACTCCGGCACAGGCTTGCCCTGGTACAGGATACGAACTTCCTGCTGAGCGCGTTTACGCGCTGCCTGAAGTTTTTCCTGTCCGTTGGCGGCCTCGGTAGTGCGTTGTTCGATCAGGTCTGCACGATGGTCGAGCTCACTCACTGATTTGGTGAAATCCTCGAGCAGGGTGTCGAAGATACTGACATCTTCCTTGAAGTCCAGCAGCACCTTGTCGACGATCTCCTTCATTTTCGGGAAAATACCGCGGTCTACCTGGTTTTCCTCAACCCAGCGAATACCTGCCGATGTCATGTCGTTCAGCAATCGGCGCGCGGAGTGGTGTGTGTGAGTGAAGAAATTCCGATCGACAACGGCGACCTTGAGTAAAGGGGTGTGCAAGCGGCTGAGCAGGGCCTTGACGACGTTCGGCAGATCCTGTTCCTTGAGCATGTACTCGAACAGCATCCCGACCAGTTCTATTACATTGGCATCTGCGGCCGGAAGTTTGCGTCGATCGACAGCACCGAATATCTTTTCGCGTTCTTCGGCAAGCGTATTCTGCAGGCGGTCGATCAGGCCCTGGTCTATTTCGATGTTTTCAATGAATTCACTACTGGACAGCCCTGCCGACCCCGACTGGACCCGGGACTGCAGACTGCTGATCTGACTCACCAGGCCGGAACCACCACCTGCGCCACCCGAGGCAGTGTTCCCGCCGGTATCTGCGTATCCGCTGCCTGCACCCCCACCCATGTTACCGCCACCGGCGGGGCCGCCTCCGGCGTATCCACCACCTGAACGGATCGGGGAGACATTGCCTGTTCCACCGTGTCTCGTCGATGCACCGGTGCTGCGCCCGGCCATGAGTTCGCAGATACGTCCGAATAATTCATCGCCCAGTTCTGACGGGGTTTGCTGGTCTGGCGCCCCGTCCATGTCTGTACCCACGGCCGGGTCTTCATTGGCGGCTTCATCATCAGAGACGAACTGCTCAATGATCTCGACACCGCCGGGCTGTTTCCGGACTTCGTATTTCAGGTTTGGCAGGATACCTTCCTGTATCAGGCGTTTGTTGAACTCATCGAAAATAGCATCGGCATGGGTCAGTACATACTTGTCAAACAGTGCGATGAAAACCAGGCGAATCTTGTTTTCCAGTTCCAGCTGTTCGACCGCGTGTTGATAGGCGCAGCCCAGCCATGCGGGCCCACCGGGAATTTCGTTTTCCTGGATGGCATTACCACCATTGACTACGGTGAGACGTTGTTTGAGCGCAAAGACACGGTCCATGATGCGGCTGGCCAGTTTGCTGGCCGCATTCTGTGTTGCCACCGAAGTTTCAAGTTCGTCGGTGTCGATCAGGGACAAACTGGAGAGGCCGGTATCTTCCTGGGCCGGTGGGTCCTGTTGATCCGGTTTGCCGGGGAACTCCAGAAAGCTCCGCTTCAGTTCGCTGTAGAAATGCTGCTCGATAATACTGCGTTTTTTGCGAACCTCGCTCATGGCCTCGAAAAACAGGGATTGCGCCATGTTGTTTTCTGCTTTTTCGGCAAAATCGAGTAGTGCCACGTCAGCATTTTCGAACATGCGATCCACAAGTGGGCGCAAATGGCTGAATTCCATTTCCAGACAGCCATCCAGCAGTTTCTTGAATTGTGGTGCGATTGCCATTCCTTATTCTCCATTCCGGTGCGGCAGCTGTAATACGGTTAAATCTTCAACAGCTAGCGGCAGCCTGTATTTCTCTCTTAAGCAGAACTGTTGTCTTTGTCCGGGTCGGCAAGGCAACAAAACGCATGAAGTTTGATTAAATAATAAAACAGTAATACACTGAAATACGAATATATGAGCCTGGTGCAATACCAGATACGCAAGTGCCTGATTGACGGGGAGTTGACAGTGATCAATGCACAGGGATTTTGTTACCGGGTAGTGTCCGGTGGTGGGACACCGAAATTAAAATGACGGGATGGTTCGAATGAAACTGTGCGGGAATTGCCGAAAAAAACCGTGGCCCTATGCCATAGCCGTGTTCATAGCGGTTTTCGTGGCTTTCGTGACCTGGTGGACACTCGCCGCTGCAGGTTTTACACCACAGGCAAATCGCTGGTGGACGGGCATAGCGTTTCTGGTTGCTGCTGGCGTGCTGCTCGGTTATATGGTGTCGTGCATGCGGCGTCATTGCGCTGAGGATCGGCACCGGCACGAGGCCTGAGCTTCGGATAATCCCTCCGGGTGCAAGGTGTTACCCTGGAATAGCTACTGCTGCCTGGCAACCCCTCTTTCGTAAAGCATTATCCGTACAGCCAGCAGGGGTACCCGGTTCGCGACCGGGATCCCGAAAAAATTTAATTAAAGTTCTTGCATATATTCGCATATTCTGAAATACTCTCACTCGTACTTTACAGGATTTACGGTTTATTCATTCACGATCAGAGAGAGTCATCATGAAAAAAATTGCAACTTTTATCGCTGCTGCCAGTATCGCGGCAGTTTCCGGTTCCGCCAGCGCCTGGTGGGGCAACGACAATGGTTATGGTAACAACAGCTGGAACGGCAACGGTGTTTCCGATGGTGCCGCTGACGGCGATTTCGACGGTGGTTTCAGCATGAGCTTCAGTGGCCAAGGTCGCGGACGCGGTAACGGTAA
>CAZWJB010000047.1:0-5209 GCA_964634485.1 uncultured Thiohalobacter sp.
GCGTAGCGCATGTCCAGCGGGTAACCGGCCTGGATCACGGTGTTGTCAGAGAAGTATTTTTCAATCAGCGTACCAATGGCATTGCTGCGCACATCGGCCGGGATATCGCCGGGCTTCAGCTTGCCCAGCAGTGAGTGGATAAGTACGCCGTCAAGGGTCTCGATGGCGATCTTGGCCAGGTATTCGTGGGAACGGTGCATCGGGTTGCGGGTCTGGAAAGCGGCAATGGTCTTCCAGCCACGCTTTTCAAATTCGGCGCGGGTCTGCGCAGGGGTCATGAACTGATCGCCGTACTGCTCGGGGAAACCACCCTGCGACAGCACCTTGATCGAACCGGCGAGGTTAACGTCGCCCTGTTCCATAACCATCTTCACGCCCGGGTGCTCCATGTCGGTGGTCTTGTAGACCATCATGCACTCGTGCTTCTTGTCGATGCCGTATTTCTCGGTTACCTTCATGGTGGCGAGGATTTCGTCGCGCTCTGCGTCGTACAGCGCTACGTCATCGCCTTCGCTAATAGAGTCAGCGGTAGATTTGTCGGTGGACAGCGTGACCGGGATCGGCCAGAACAGGCCACTGGCCATCTTCATGCCGTCGCAGACACCTTGCCAGTCCGCATGAGTCATGAAACCATCCAGCGGGGTAAAACCACCGATACCCATCATAATGATGTCGCCGGCTTCGCGTGAGGAGATGTTCACTTTAGGCAGCGATGCGGCGCGGTCTTTTTCAGACGCAAGTGCGTCGCCTTCGAGAAGCAGCGGCTTTAAATCACCACCACCATGGGGCTTCACTAAACTGGACATGAGACTCCTTACCGATCTGGCTTAATATATGGTACGCACGCAAGCGTGCCACCCCTGCCTTTCGGCAGGGGGTGTAACCTTAATGATGTAAGGATGGAAATCCAGTCAGTTAAATTTACTCCAGCATAAAGCCACCTTATTGTTTGGCTTATGCCATGAGGGAAACTACAACTTATTGTTTATACTTAAATTATTGTTCAAAAAAACCACGGGGGTTTTCTTGTGCAGCGTTGCATGACATTGGCTATCACCTGCTATCTGGGGGGTATTGGCCTCACCACGGGAACACATGCACTGGCGCAGCCCACTGCACTGCCCGCTTCGAGCTGCGCTTCCCCCGGGGCATTGGTGGTGATCCCCGCAGAAGGATTGCCGGCACTGCTCGGCAAACCAATCCGGCAGATCGCTGTGCTGCACTACCGGGATCAACGGCTGTCGCCGATAACTTCACAAATCGATCAACGCGATGACGATGGGCATTACCTGCTGGATGAAGCGTCTTCGACTGACGGCCGGGCACCCGTACTGGGTCCGGATGATGAACTCATTTTCAGGCTGGCCGATCGCGCTGCACGCTTACCACCCGGGTCTCCAGTCGCTGCAGATCCATCACTGCTTGAGATCGAAGTCAACGATTCACAGGGCCGGCAGACAGGCTGGGTATATGCCGGTTTGTCCGACCCGGCAGCGAAGGCGCCGGCCCACATACGGGTCACCTACAACAGGACGACGGACAGTGTCGCAGCCGAAAATTATAAAATCGGTTTTTCCAGCCAGCGTCCGTTCCTGATTGACAGGTTCCATTGGCGGCTCGCCGCAAACAGCTGGAGTCCGAACGTGCTTGATGCCATGAAGATTCGCCACCAGGGCATCATGTTCGGCTTTTTCCCGTTCAAGCGCACGGCGAATGATTACAGCTCACGCTTAACCCGGGTGAAAACCGGTCCGCTACGCATTATTCGACGTACAGAAAACCACGTTCGCATCGTGTGGCAACTGAAAACCCCGGCACTGTATATCGACTACGTAATGATGCCGGACAGTTTCGTCATGGACACTATTGTCGATATCCCCTTCAATCTGGGACTGTTTTTCAGCGATATTGAAACACTCACCACGGTGGACTGGCGCAGCGCTCCGACGCTGCCGGAACTGACCATCCGCTCACCCGGTACCACATCCAGCCTGGTAGCAAACGGGCAGATGTCCGATGAAAAACACCTGTTCAACACCATCAGCGATACCCGTTTCTCTGTGCACAGTGACTGGGGTTCCATTTTCGTGCAGCTGGATATCCCCGACGATTTCCCGATAACGCCCTGGCTGTACCTGAGTGACCGGACCGATGTAACAGACCCACCGGAGAACCAGCCCGGTCAGTTCGGTAATGTCGGTTACCGGACCACCGGCTGGGAGAATATCGATACAGAAGTGCACCACCTGAAGTTTACCGCCTGCATGACAACTGCGGAGGCAGAACATGGCCCATAAACCCCACGCTCAAACGGCCCTCAATAAGTAACACGATGGTTTAACGGGTTTTTACCATGGCTGCCGTCAGCGCCGACAGGTCATTGCCATCCACATCGAAGTAACTCGCGCTTTCCAGCTGTAACAGGCTTTGCCAGTTTGCATCGTTCACCGTAGTGTTACCGGAAGACCATACCAGGCTGAACCGAAGGCTTCGGCGCAGACTTTTGCCGGCTACCAGGCCCGTCTTGTCGTTACCGGTTTTGAACCCGTGAGGATTTACGATTACCACGTTCAGTTTCGACGTGCCATCCCCCTGGTCCACAAGATTACTCAGGATCTGGATATTCGGATCAGGGACTGTGACTACGGCACGCGGCTTGCCGATTACCCCACCGAAATCGACGTTCTGAAAACTGAATACAAACAGGCCGCCACCGATATCGCTGCCGGAACTTCCGCTCGCCGTAACTTCCACCTGGGGATTGGGTTCCAGGCTGTCCAGTGGTGCGGTCAAGACAGGCCCCAGGTAGTTCATTGGATTGGGCGTCCCGGTTCCCGCGAGAATCTCGATCGCCACACTGTTCAGGTTGCCGTTTGTCCAGGGCCATCCGTAGCCTGAGTGGTCAACCCAGTTCTGTACTTCAGCAGAACTGATGGTTAGCGTTGCACCGCCCACAGCCAGGGGTACAGGGGTATCGGTTACCGGATCCACCAGGTCAATGACAGCGAGCCACAGCCCCTGGTGCGGATCGACATAGTTGTCGTAATACATGGTGGTCGTGGGAGAACGAAAAGCGTAACCACTGGTAGGATCACCATTAACCCGGAACAGGTTGCGTACCTTGACCGGATAGCTGTTACCCAGCGAGTCTGTAATACTGATGTTAACGTTTTCTTTGCGGATAACTGAGACCAGGGCGTTGCTGTCGGAACCGCCAAGCGAAATCATTACCGTATCGCCACTGCGTGCATAGTTGGATATCGATTGCATGCTGGCGCAACCTGAAAATAAGCCGAAGATCAGGAGAAGAGCGGTATGGTGTACTAGTCGAATCAGTCTATTCATGTCTACCTCTTACAATCCAAGCGCCAGGCGCTGGATCACGATGATGTCGTTACCCTGAATGCTGCCATCTGCGATAACATCGGCGCGGATCATTTGCACTGCCGAAGGTGCCATCAGTCCTAACACAATCCGTTCACCCAGCAGGATATCCTTGCCGTCGATCGCGCCATCTTCATTGATGTCACCGGTGTTCCCAGGCGTCGTAGCGAGTACATAGGACTGGACGACGCTATAAGGGCTGGATGTTATCCGTACAGAAACGTTGAAGTCGCCAAGTTGTGCCAGCGAGGGTGTCCAGCTGATAACACCACTCAGGGCATCGATGCTCATGCCGGTCGGTGCAGTATCCAGCGCAAAACTTGCACTGCTCCATGTCGCTTGTAGCGCATAGATGTAGTCAAATCCGGTTTCATTATCGAAGTCAGGTGATGAGGTAATGGCCAGGGGCAAGCTCAGATCATCGTTCGGATCGCCTCCCGTGTTTAGTTCATAACCATCTGCATACGAATCACCATCGGTATCACTGACGTTGGGATTGGTAGAAGCAAGATATTCCCCAATGTTAGTCAGGCCGTCACCGTCCGGATCACTTGCCGCGTCATCGGTGAGAGGATTGAAGCCAAAGCTGACTTCCCAGCCGTCGGGCATACCATCAGAGTCCGTGTCAGGTGATAGCGGATCCGACCCTTCTGCCAGCACCTCGACCTGATCCGAAAGACCATCACTGTCAGCGTCACCCGTCAGGTTTACCCAGGAAGGAAAGGTGGAGCCAAGTGTGCTGAAATCAGGGGCTTCAATCACCCCTGGCAGTGTCTCGAGGTATGTTTTTGCAGATGATAGATCGACGACACCTGCAAATACGGTGGTTCGTATCCAGGGTTGCATTGCAATACCACTGATGATGCCGTCACCCGCAATATCATCGCACAGATCCTCGATATCACCCTGCTGCAAGCCAGCTGCCATAAAAGCTGTAGAAAAAAGCAACAGGTTCGCGTTGTCTACGGACCGTAGCCCCGAGCCATCGCTAAGATCAAGGTACGCAAGTGCCTCCGGGTCATCCGTTTGGAGATCGAAAAGTGTGCGCAACTCATTGAAGGCGGTGACACGTGCGACGCTCACTGATTGACCGGCACTCACTAAATTACGGGTACGTGCCAGTGCACAATGGGTAAACAGATTGACGTATTGAACTTCTGTGGATGGTAAATTGATCCAGCCCGTCAGCGTGCCCGGCTGTGCTCTAAAGATGCCGCGCGATTCATCGAAGTAATTGCCGGTAATTTCGGCTTCCGTTGCTCCAGACCAGGGGGTTCCGGCGGCAAACAATCCGACTTCGGCTGTCGTGGTGTTGGTGGTGCGCCCGGTTCGCTGACCGTTTGCATCGAGTTCGTATAGAACCACCTGACTGCCGGCCTGAAACGGTCCTTTCTGGGCATGAACAAATGAAATACTGGTTTGTGATGATGTACTTTGCGTATCGCCGCCGTCACTGCCGCAACTGACGATAACCAGTGAAAGACAGGCAGCACAGATGGCACGCGCACATCCGGTTTGTGGCGTGACAAATTTTTCCATGGTGCTTGGGAAATCTCGAACGAAACCGCGCGTCCGGGCCCTCCCAAGGAGGTAATACCCTGCTCGCATACTGCGCCCCTTACGATTTGGCACAGGCAATCGCTTTTCCCTAAGCTATTGTTTGACTGATACTCAGTCAGTTTTTGATAACTGCTGGTTACGCAAAAACCTGTTTCAGCTAACGGTTAGCGGCGACTCCCGGGTAAATCTTTAGCCGCCAGTAACCGCTGGCCGACAGGAGCCCTGGCAGCACATACCCGGCTTCGATTGTTTATTGAACATGGTG
>CAZWJB010000047.1:5309-8225 GCA_964634485.1 uncultured Thiohalobacter sp.
GAAACCAGCTGCGGGCCGGGAAAGAGGCTCACTGCGGGATTCGTGTATACTTCTCATGGCTCGTCGACAACCCCTGATAAAGTAGTCACAGAGGTTCCAATATGACATGGCTAAGTTGGAACTACATACAGATCCCCGCAGGTCTGGCTTAAACGACGCCAGGCAGCTGCAGCCCGAACGGGTAAAGCAGCGCATAGATGCGTTACCGCCCTTTGATACCGCCCAGCGTATAAACGGACTGTCTGAGTTACTGGTGGATGCAAACCAGACTGAGCTTTCAGTGGATGTACAGCTGGCAATGCTCGAGCTGGTCGATCCTGAAATACACGATCTCATTTCCGGCTATCAGGAGCAGACACACCATTTCGCCTTTCCGTTATCCTCACAGCGTGATTCTCTCTATTTTGAACTTCAGACCTTGCTGGCTCATGTTACTTCGGCCTATAAATGGCTGATTCTTGATCTGCTAAAACAGGAGGATGATGAATCGCAGCAGTCGCGGCTGCGTAATTCGATAATGCGAAGCATCGATTATTTAACGCAACAAGCGCTGCAAGCCTACGTTGTGTATCAGGATGCGCCCTCATATATATGGAGTGACCTTCATCATCTGTACGCTTATGCAGAGAAAAAACAGCTCGCTACCGATGTAGTTGAGCACTTGTCTGATCTTTCCATCAGTGGTTCGTACGCGCGGGCACTGCTGCTTGCCATTGCCGATCCAGGCCACTTGTTACAGGGCGAAATCTATCAGACCTATGAGAAGCTCGGAAAATGGGGATTGGCCGTTCGTTTTGAGCATCCGCAGGAATTGCCACCCGGCCCTTTGGGCGAACTGATAGTCGACCGCTATTATTGTGACCTGGCAAGATCCGAACCACCCGGCTTTGGCATTGCGGGCATGTCGACGCCTCCAAGGAACCCTCGCCTGCTCAACCTCAAAGAGGTGATCAGCATAATCGATACCCGGATGAAGCACCTGGCACTTGAGTTTCGCCGCTCGCTGACACTGCACGCTGAACGGGATCTGCTGTTGCGCCTGCGAAACGCCTGGGAGAAACGCACGGTTCGGGAAGAGCCTAGAAAAACCGAGCGCGGCACTACTGTAAAGGCCATTGTCAGCTTATCCAGTTGTCACTATTTTTTTAGTGGCTATCTGCCCTTTGAACCGGAAAAGACTGAGATCCATCTTCACGGCGATGAATTCCATCAGACCCAGACGCTCAGTCTGGTTTCAGCCGACTCCACACCCTGGCTGGATACCGACACTGAGGCAAAACTTGAAACAGGTGTTATAAAACCACGGGCCTATAGTTTTGACGTAGAACAAAATGAGAATGATGTCTGGAAAAAATCACATTCGACTGCCAGACACCGGGAAACGGAGATAGAGAAAAATGTAGAGGAGAGAATGCTTAAGGCCGTATACGAGTTCAGGCTGGTCAACACCAGCAATGGAGGTGAAGGACTGGAAACGATACCTGACTCAACGGTGCAGCTGCGCGTCGGTGAACTAATGGCGTTGTTTCCTCATGGCCGCGAGGATGACGGAGACCCTGTTATAAACGTTGTTCGCTGGATTCACTCGGACGCTGATCTAAAACTGCATATAGGCGTACATCATATCGAAGGAACGCCTGCGCCACTGGCCGTTCGAGCGCTTGATGACGAGGCAATCTACAGAGATTATGTTCGGGCTTTCCTGGTCGACGATGACCGGCATACTTCGATCATTGTTCCTGCGGGTCAGTTTGAATGTGGGGTAACGCTTATAGCCAATGATAATGAATCCCTCAAGCTCTACAAACTTGACAGCCTGCTGGAAAGTACGCGCGGATTCTCACGGTTCAAAATCGAACCCGTAGAGCAGGACAGGAAGACATCTGACCTGATTGTGAAATCATTAAAAACATTGCTTCAGCAGGAAGAGAACTGAGTCCTGGAAGATTCGTCGCTAGCCACCAACCTTCACCTTCCGGTCACTGTCGTCAGGGACGTCACTATGCAAAGAGTCAATTTTGATAGTACGCGGCTCGACAATGCAGGCTTCGCGGCACTGGCCACAACCCACACACAGCTCTGTATCAACATTTAACGTGGCCACCATCGTCCACGGCGAGGAAGCCTTCCTGGCGATTGTGTTCCTGTTCACTGTACACTTCTTTAACAGCCACTTCCGCCCCGACAAGTTCCCGCTGGACATCATCATGTTCACCGGCAGCATGCCACTGGAGGAATTCAAGGAAGAACGTGCCGACGAGTACGCGCGCCTGGTCGAGGAAGACAAGCTGGATGATTACCTGGTGGATGCGCCTTCGGAAAATATGGTGCGCAAGTCGCGTATTCCTGGGTTCACCCTGGTAGGTGTTGGCCTGTTTATCCTGGCTCTGGTGCTGATGGGGTTTGTGCAAAATCTGTTTGCCTAGGGAATCAGGTTGATTCCATTGCGAGGAACAAAGTGCCATTTAAGCAGCGGCAGACCAATTACCGCCTTTTTCGGTATACTCACGACTTTCACGTTCGTGCAGATCCCGATTCAATTGGCTGATCCGTTCCAACATATCCCGAATCTTCGATTCTTCCTGAATAAGCTCCAGGTACAACGTCCGCAGCATGCGATCAGCCGGGCCGGGAACTTCGGCGCGACCATTTTCCCAGTTGCGAACCGTTGATTCACTCACACTAAGAAGTGACGCCAACTGAGCTTGTGGTAGATCCATTTCCTTGCGCAGGAAACGAATGTCTGCACTGTTTAAGGCTGGCTTGTTATTGACCAAATCCAGACCAATAGCACGGTGCAAGCCTTCCAGGTTATGAATGGACACCGCTTCACCATAGTGGGTTTCCCTGGCCACAAAACCGTTGCGCAGCCAGATGCCGGGCAGCCCGCAGCTCTCATAATGGTACAGCTTACCG
>CAZWJB010000048.1:0-8122 GCA_964634485.1 uncultured Thiohalobacter sp.
AGGAATCAGCGGCTTCGCGTCCGGCCTCGCTGCCACTCATCCCGTCGGCGATGACAGCGGCCACGCCCTTGGCGCTCAGCAACGGACCTTCGGGGATACGGATCCCGCAGGAATCGTCGTTGCTTTCCTTGAGTCCGGCTTCGGAGTGCTGGCCGGCGATGACAGTGAGTTCGGGCATGCTGTGGGGGATGTTACATTAACTGACCTTGATCATCTGCACCGTTCCGTCCGGCAGAACCTCAGTCATGTGACCTTCGGGTTCTTCGAGGAAGAACAGCACAGTAATCAGCACCACAACAGCTGCGCCACCAATGACCAGGAAGAACACACTGGGCGCGACAAAGGATAATACGGTCAGGAAAGCTACGCCGCCGACATTGCCGAAAGCACCGGCCATACCGGCGATCTGCCCGGTGAGGCGGCGCTTGACCAGCGGGATGATGGCGAATACCGCGCCATTACCCGCATTGACGAAGATGGAGGCGAACACAGTAACGGCAACCGCTGCCGCAACGGTCCAGCTACTGTCGATGAAACTCATAAACAGGTAGCCGACCCCGAGACCTGCCATGATGATGACAAGCGAACGCTTGCGGCCGAAACGGTCGCTGATCCAGCCGCCGGCGGGGCGCATGAAGAGATTCAGTCCGGCAAACACAGAAGCGATCATGCCGGCCTTGACGATGGACAGTTCAAACGTATCCATGAAGAACAGCGGCAGCATGGATACCACCGCGAGTTCCGAACCGAAGGTGACCATGTAGGCCAGGTCCAGCACGGCAACCTGCTTGAACTTGTAGCGCTCGATTTCCGGTACGGGCTCTTTGAACACATGCCCGTTGATCTGATAGATACGAATGGTCTGGAAGATGTACAGGCTGGCCAGTATCGCGTAGATGATATCCACCACTGCTACACTGAGCATGCCGAGGTTGGCCGGGCTGAGTTTCCAGGTCAGTACGGCCAGCGCGGCGTACAGCGGAATGTTCATCACCAGGTACAGGAAGAAATCACCCGGGCTGGTGATCTCCAGCGCACCGTTACGCTTTGGCTTGAAGTAGGTCGAACCCTTGGGCGTATCGCTGGTGGAAAAGAAATAGACTGCGGAGTAGAGCAGTGCCAGCACGCCGGTGGTGCCGACGGCGTAGCGCCAGCCGTCATCGCCACCGAAGGCAAGCGCCAGCGTGGGCAGGGTCAGCGCCGCACCGGCTGAACCGAAGTTGCCCCAGCCACCGTAGATACCTTGTGCAATACCGGCCTGTTTGGCGGGATACCACTCGGTAATCATGCGGATGCCAATGACGAAACCCGCACCGGCGAAGCCGAGCAGGAAGCGCATCAGGGCCAGTTGTTCATAGCTATCGGCAATTGCAAAACCGAAACAGAGAAACGCGGAAACGAACAGCAGGCCCGAGTAGATGCGCCGTGGTCCGAAAGCATCCACCAGCATGCCGATGATGATGCGCGCCGGAATGGTCAACGCAACATTGAGGATCAGCAGGGTTTTGATCTGCTGGTCGCTGAGGCCGAAGGTATCGCGCATGGCGCCGAGCAACGGCGCGTGGTTGAACCAGACAAGGAAGCTCAGAAAGAAGGCGAACCACGACAGGTGCAGGATTCGCGTTTTGCCGGAAAACGAAAATATCCTGAATCCAGAGTCCTGCATGGTGTGATTCTTCTCTTTCTAAAGACGATTGTGAAGCCATTCAGCAAGGAGTGTGCCAGGCGTAGCGAGAGTCTTATGCGGATCGGCATGTTTGCACCCAGCGTGTGTGTGGAATCGTCTAAAGCCTTGTTGCGACAAGTGCTTGCCACATTACACGTCGTTGGAGCCGTATACCTGGTCAGTGGATTTGCAGCGGGTAGTCTCGGGGTGCTGGCCACGCCGGCGCGCCAACATCGGGCAACCTAGTATTAGCGCGCGCTAATATGGTGCATCAACCTGGTATGTTGATCCTGGGAATCCCCTCATTTCCGATTCAACCACATGTAATACAAAGAGAAATCAAGACAACACAGGTGCTGGCATACCCCTTGCTACACCCTCTGCAATCCCAGACGTGGACGGTATTCATGAAAGAGAAACTCGTTTTAATCGGTAACGGCATGGCCGGCGTGCGCGCTCTCGAGGAGCTGCTGAAGCTGGCGCCCGAGCAGTACGATATCACCGTGTTCGGTGGCGAGCCTTACGGCAATTACAACCGTATCCTGTTGTCGCCGGTGCTGGCCGGTGACAAGACCATCGATGAAATCATGCTCAACGATGAGCAGTGGTACATCGATAACGGCATCACGCTGCACAAGGGCAAGTGGGTCGAGGATATAAATCGTGCGCAACGTGTCGTGCGCGCTTCGGATGGCACCGAGGAAAAGTACAATCGCCTGATCATTGCCACCGGTTCCAACCCTTTCATCATCCCGATTCCCGGCAATGAGCTGGATGGTGTGATTGCCTTCCGCGATATCGCCGATGTCGACACCATGCTGGATGCAGCGAAAGAAGAAGGTGGCAAGGCTATCGTAATCGGCGGTGGTCTGCTCGGTCTGGAAGCCGCCAACGGCCTGATGAAGCAGGGCATGGACGTCACCGTGGTGCATCTCATGGATACCCTGATGGAACGTCAGCTCGACAAGCCGGCCGGTGCGCTGCTGAAAGCCTCGCTGGAAGAGAAGGGCATGAAGTTCCTGATGGAAGCACAGACCGAGGCTGTGCTGGGCAAGGACAGGGTCGAAGCTGTGCGCTTCAAGGATGGCCTGGAGATTCCCGCCGACATCGTGGTGATGGCCGTCGGCATCAAACCCAATATCGAGCTGGCCAAAAAGACTGGTCTGCACTGCGAGCGCGGTATCGTGGTCAACGACACCATGCAGACGTTTGACCCGCGCATCTATTCTGTTGGCGAGTGCCTGCAGCACCGCGGTCTGACTTACGGTCTCGTTGCACCGCTGTTCGAGCAGGCCAAGGTCTGTGCCAACCACCTGGCGCACATTGGTATTGCACGCTACGAAGGCTCGGTGACGTCCACCAAGCTGAAGGTGACCGGCATCGATCTGTTCTCGGCCGGTGATTTCCACGGTGATGAAGACACCGAAGAACTGGTGCTGCAGGATCCCGGCCGCGGCGTGTACAAGAAAGTGGTGCTGCGCGACAACCGTATCATCGGCGCCGTGATGTACGGTGATACCATTGACGGCACCTGGTACTTCGAATTGATGCGCGACGATACCGATGTTTCGGATCTGCGCGACAACCTGTTATTCGGCCAGGCGCACCTCGGTGATTCCGGCCATGGTGATGACAACCGCGTGGCGGCGATGGCCGACACGGCGGAAATCTGTGGTTGTAACGGCGTCTGCAAGGGTGACATCGTTAATGCTATTACCAAAAAGAACCTGTTTACGCTGGACGATGTGCGTGCACACACCAAGGCGTCCGGTTCCTGTGGTTCCTGTACCGGTCTGGTGGAAGCACTGTTGGCACACACCCTGGGTGGTGACTATTCCGAATCGCCGGCCAAAAAGCCGCTGTGCGAATGTACCGAATTCACCCACGATGAAATCCGTGCCGGCCTCCGCGATCATGAGCTGAAGGATATTCCTGCAGCGATGCAGTTCTTCGAGTGGAAAACACCGGACGGCTGCGGCAAGTGTCGACCCGCACTTAACTACTACCTGTTGTGCCAGTGGCCGGGTGAGTTCAGGGATGACAGCCAGTCGCGTTTCATCAATGAACGTGCGCATGCCAACATCCAGAAGGACGCTACCTACTCGGTTATTCCGCGCATGTGGGGTGGCGAAACCACGCCGGCGGAACTCAGGGCCATTGCTGATGCGGCCGAGAAATACAAGGTTAAAACCGTTCACATTACCGGTGGCCAACGTATTTCACTGTTTGGTCTGAAGAAGGAAGAGCTGCCGAAGATCTGGGGCGAACTGAACGAAGCGGGCCTGGTGTCCGGCCATGCTTACGGCAAGGCGCTGCGTACTGTGAAGACCTGTGTGGGTCAGGAGTGGTGTCGCTTCGGTACCCAGAATTCAACGCAGATGGGTATAGATCTTGAGAAGATGACCTGGGGCAGCTGGACGCCGCACAAGTACAAGATGGCGGTATCCGGTTGTCCGCGTAACTGCGCAGAAGCAACCATCAAGGATTTTGGCGTGGTCTGTGTTGATTCCGGTTATGAACTGCACGTAGGCGGTAACGGCGGCATCAAGGTACGCGCTACCGATTACCTGTGTGCGGTAAGGACACCGGAGGAGGTCAGGGAATATGCAGCGGCCTTCATGCAACTGTACCGCGAGAAAGCGCACTACCTGGAACGTACCGCGCCCTGGCTGGAACGCGTTGGCCTGACCTATGTGAAGGAAAAGATTGTCGAGGACGACGAAGGCCGCAAGGCGCTGGCCGAGCGATTCCTGTATGCACAGAAATTCGCGCAGGACGACCCGTGGGCGGAACGCGCCAAAGGTGGTGAAGCGCACGAATTCACCCCGATCAAGCAGGTAGGTTAAAGACATGAGTAGCGATAACTGGATTGAAGTCGGCAAGCTTGAGGAAATTCCGCGTCAGGGTGCGCGTGTGGTAAGTCGTGCCGATGGCGATATTGCAATTTTCCGTACGGTGGACGATGAAATCTTTGCGCTGCGCGACAAGTGTCCGCACAAGGGTGGACCATTGTCGCAGGGTATTGTGCACGGCAAGCGCGTGGCCTGCCCGTTGCACGACTGGAAGATCAATCTGGATTCAGGAGTTGCGGTGGCGCCGGATGAAGGCTGTGCGGCACGTTTCCCGGTGAAGGTCGAGGGTGATGTGGTCATGTTGTCGTTGATGCCGGATGAAGGGTGTCCGAACGCGTAGCAGAAAAGGAGAAAAGTTTTGTAGGTTGGGTTAGCGCAGCGTAACCCAACATTGACTCGGATTTGTTGGGTTACGCTGCGCTAACCCAACCTACTGGGTGAGCCAATGCTTTTCGGACGTACCAAGAAAAACCCCATCAAGCTCGCCGACAAGGGTGCCGTGGAGTGGAAGTACACGACCTGTGGTTATTGTTCGACCGGTTGTTCCATTGAGGTCGGGTTGAACGAGGATGGCAAAGCGGTGTCGGCACGCGGTGTGGGTGACGCCGATGTGAACCGCGGCAAGTTGTGTATCAAGGGTATTTTTGAATACGAGTTATTCGAGAGCGGTGGCCGCGGCCGGGTGCCGTTGCTGCGTGAGCGCATTCATGAACCGTTCCGTCAGGCGGGCTGGGACGAGGCGCTGAACAAAACCGCTGCTGAAATCCAGCGTATCCAGGACCAGTACGGCCGCGATGCGTTTTCGATTGTTTCCACCGGCCAGATCATGACCGAGGAGTTCTACACGCTGGGCAAGCTGGCGCGTGGTGTCGTCGGTACGAATAACTATGATGGCAACACCACGCTGTGCATGTCGTCCGCGGTCAGCGGCTACAAACGTTCTTTTGGTTCAGACGGCCCGCCCGGCTGTTATGAGGATTTTGAACACACGCATTGTCTGCTGGCGATCGGCTCCAACCTGCCGGAGCAGCATCCCATTATTTACTGGCGCATGCGTGAAGCGCGAGAGAAGCGCCATTTCCCGCTGATCGTGGTGGACCCGCGTGTGACCATGCTGGCGCAGAATGCGGATATGCACCTGCCGGTGAAACCGGGTACCGACCTGGTGCTGTTGAACAGCCTGGCCTGCGTGATTCTGGAAGAGGGCTTGCAGGATGAAGACTACATCCGCGCCCATACCGATGATTTTGACAGTTTCCGCGCCACGGTGCAGGACTATGACCCGCCCACGGCGTCGAAGATCTGTGGTATCGATGAAGACACGATTCGCAACGTCGCGCGTGTTTACGCCAAAGCGCCGTCGGCCATGACCATCTGGACCATGGGGATCAACCAGTCCACGCACGGTTCCGATGGTGTAGTGGCGATCAATAATCTGAACCTGATTACCGGCAACATCGGCAAGCCGGGCGGTAGCAGCCTGTCCATCACCGGCCAGTGCAACGCCATGGGTACACGCGAGTGGTCGTCCTGTTCCGGGCTGCCGGGTTACCGTGCGCTGGAAAAAGAACAGGATCGTAAGGATATTGCCGGGTTCTGGGGTATCGACGAAGACTTCTTTCCGGAAAAGCGCGGCCTGTTCATGACCGACATCCTGCCCGCGATTGAAACCGGGCAGATCAAGGGACTGTGGCTGATTGCCACCAACCCCATGACCTCCATGCCCAACACAGCGCGCATCCGCAAAACGCTGGAGAAACTGGAGTTCCTGGTGGTGCAGGATGCCTACGCCGATGTTGAGACCAACGAGTACAGCCACGTATTCCTGCCGGCTGCCATCTGGGCGGAGAAGGAAGGTTGTTTCACCAACACCGAGCGCCGCGTCAACCTTATCCGTAACGTGATGCCGCCGTTCGGCGAGTCGAAGTCGGACTTCTGGATCTTCAACGAGATGGCAAAGCGCATCGAGCGCGACAGGAAACCAAATTTCCCCGAGACCACCGAGCAGGCGTTCGAGGAGATGAAGGAATTGTCGAAGGGCCGTCTGCTGGATATCTCCGGCATGAGCTACGACAGGATCGAACAGCAGCGCGGCATGCAGTGGCCGTGCCGTGATGGCGACGAGACCGGTTCTCAGCGCCTGTATACCGATGGCGTGTTCCAGTATCCGGGTGGCAAGGCGAAGCTGATTCCGTTGCCGTTTGTCGATAACAACGAACGACCGGATGACGAGTATCCCTTCTGGCTGAACAGCGGCCGCGTGGTCGAGCATTTCCACACCCGCACGCGTACCGGCAAGCTGGGTAACCAGAACAAGTTCAGTCCCACTCCGTATATGGAGATGAACCCTGACGCCGCAGTGGAATTCGGTGTCGAACACGGCGAGTACGCGCGCCTGGTCTCGAGACGTGGTGATGCCATTGTGCTGGTGCAGTGTACGCAGCGCGTACCGCGCGACATGGTGTTCGTGCCGTTCCACTATCACGAGTGCGTGAACCGCGTCAGTCTCGGCCTGCTCGATCCGCACTCACGCCAGCCTGCATTCAAGCAGTGCGCCGTGCGCGTGGAGCCGGTTGAAGATCAGCAAGCCGCCGCGGCGATCAACCTGGCGGCGAGAGCGTACTGATGAATTGCCTGGGTTTCATGGTCGACGGCTCAAATAAAACAACCCGTCATTGCGAGCACCCATGGGCAGGGCATAAACAAAGCGAAGCAATCTCCCAAATACTGAACCAGAGAATCAGGTGCGCCGTTTTCCCGCGGGAGGCGGCTGAAAGAGATTGCCGCGTCGCTGGCGCGACTCGCAATGACGATACTCCGGTAGTTAATTAGATTATGTTTAAAGTCAGAGACAATGAACCGGATTATGCTTTTGTGCCGAAGGTCGAAACGCCGGAGACCAACTGTTACGGCAAGCCGATCCAGCTGGTCGATGACAACGACCCACTCGCCGGCCAGAGCCTGAACATCAACGGCGACAGCGGCATCGGTGACAACCCCGACCGCTACAAGCAGCACGGCTTCTATTTCAACGCCGACAACTGCATCGCCTGCCACGCCTGCGAAGCGGCCTGCGCGGAAAAGAACGACACGCCGGCGCACCTGGCGTTTCGGTCGGTCGGTTATCTGGAAGGAGGCAGCTACCCCGCCGTGGCGCGCCTGAACATTTCCATGGCCTGCAACCACTGCGACAACCCGGTGTGTCTCAAGGGCTGTCCGACGCGCGCCTATACCAAATTCGCCGAGTACGGTGCGGTGTTGCAGGATCCGGACATCTGCTTCGGTTGTGGATACTGCACCTGGGTCTGTCCCTACAACGCCCCGCAGCTGGATCCGGTCGCCGGTCACGTTTCCAAGTGCAATATGTGTGTCGACCGTCTGGAAGTCGGTTTGAAACCCGCCTGTGTTTCAGCTTGCCTTGGTGGCGCACTGGACTTCGGCGTGATCGAAACCACGCCGGAAAACCGCGAGCAGCTGGCAACCAGCATCCCCGGTTTTCCGGATACCTCCATCACCAATCCCAACATCCGTTTCCAGCAGACCCGCAGTCTGCCGCGTGAAATGCACCGCACCGACAGCACGCCGATTCGTTACGTGCGCGATG
>CAZWJB010000049.1:0-7989 GCA_964634485.1 uncultured Thiohalobacter sp.
TTCAGGAGATGCGGCGTATCGACACCAGCATGAGCCCCTACATCGCTACCAGCGAGCTGGCACGGCTCAATGTCGAAGCACAGCACAAAGCTTTTGGCATTAGCGACGAACTGTTTGCACTGATTCAGCGCTCACAGTATTTTTCAAACCTGACCGGCGGCGCATTCGATATCACCTTTGCCAGTGTCGGGTTCCTTTATGACTACCGCAATGCCATCAAGCCCGACGATTCCCAACGCCGGGAAGCTGCCGCGCTGATTAACTATCACAACCTGGTACTGGACGAAACCGGAAACACTGTGGCTTTCAGCAAACCCGGTGTACGTATTGACCTCGGAGGTATTGCCAAGGGTTACGCCGTGGATCGCTGCATCCTGCTGTTGCAGGAACTTGGCATCGGGCAGGCATTGATCACCGCAGGTGGTGACAGCAGAATGATGGGAGAGCGCTGGGGCAGGCCCTGGACCATCGGCATACGCGATCCAAGAGACGCGGACAAAATGGTCGCGGTTATCCCGTTGACGGATGTTGCGGTGTCGACTTCGGGCGACTACCAGCGCTACTTCGAAAAAGATGGCGTTCGTTACCACCACATCATCAACCCGCAATCGGGCGATTCTGCCCGCGAACTGCAAAGCGTCACGATCATCGGGCCCGATGCGACCACCACCGATGCGCTGTCGACCAGTGTGTTCGTACTGGGACTTGAGGCAGGCCTGAAACTGATTGACCAGTTGCCGGATATCGATGCCATCCTGGTGGACCAACACGGCAGGATGCACTATTCGAGCGACCTGCAACCCGCCAAAAATACGAGCGGCAGCGTCAAGCCTGCGGCAGAACCTGTCGCTCATTGATAACGGACCATGGCCCCGCATAGGCGAACCCTGAATCTACCCCGACTCCTGCCGCTTTTTTGGCGCATTATGGGGCATGACACAACACTGAACATGAACTCACGGCTATGCTGCCGATCAAGCACCATCTGGCACAGACTTTGCCTTGATTCTGAAAGGAATATTCTATAATTAACAGAACGGGCACTGTGACTTCCGGCTTGTGAACAAGTTCTCGGAAACCGGGCCCGTCTAGCGGTGATACTTGCCCGGGTATGTGCGCATACCCGAAATGCCGATGGAGGGCGTATGAAAGCGTTATACAGGGGAATACTGACCGGGTTACTGATCTGGCCATTGCTACTGCTTGCGGCAGAAACCAGGGAACCGGCTGAAAGCGGCATCACGGAGGGCGTCCAGACGCTCAAGCAACAGGTACTGGAGCTCAACAGGGATCTGTTCCTGCTTGAAGAAGAACTCCTGTTCCCCTCCAACACCCAGGTCTCCGTATTTCTCTCCATGAATGTCGGCGAATTTTTCCAGCTTGATTCAGTAAAAGTCAAAATCGACGGCAAGGAAGTTGCTGACTACCTGTATACTCGAAGGGAACTTGATGCGCTGGCACGCGGTGGGGTGCAACGCATTTATATTGGCAACCTGCGTACCGGCGAGCACGAACTCGTTGTTTTCTTCATCGGCAAAGGCCCACATGATCGCGACTACAAGCGCGGTACCACCATGACGATCAACAAGGGCCTTGGGCCCAAGTACGTCGAATTGAAAATTGTCGACCAGACGAAAGACTATCAGCCCGAGTTTGAAGTCAGGGAATGGTAATGCCGAAGCCCCCGCTTCAGTTCCTGTTGTTCTGGATCTGGCTGGCAGTGACCACCAATGGCTTTGCTGTTTCTGTAAAACCGCAAGAGGTCCGCGACCTGCACTATGGTGAAGTCCTGTTCCACTTCTACCAGGAAGATTACTTCACCGCCATCACCCACCTCCTGGTCGCTCAGCAGCAGGATCATCTGCAGCACCACCAACAGGAATCGGAACTGTTGCTGGGCGGCCTGCAACTCTCCTATGGCATGCTCGACCAGGCGGAGACCCGCTTCAATCGCCTCCTGGATGAGGACACAGATCCTGAACTGCGCAACCGGGTCTGGTTCTACCTGACCAAGATCGCCTACCAGCGTGGCCGGCATGAACAGGCTTTCAACACGCTGCAAAAAATCAACGAGCCAAGAGACAAAAAAGTACGCGCAGAGTTAGCGATGCTTAACGCTAACCTGCACATGGAAATGGGTAAGGATGCCGAGGCTGCCGAAATTCTCAGGAGGGCATCTGCGCCCGAAGGCTGGAAGGAATACCTGCGTATTAACCGCGGCATAGCCCTGTTACGCGCCGGAGATATAGAGGAAGGCCGGGCAACACTCGACAAGCTGGGCAAAAAGCGCTCTGGCGATAAAGAGTTGCGAGCATTGCGCGACCGCGCCAATCTGGGGCTGGGCTACGAACTGTTACGCAGGGGCGAAGCCGAACAGGCACGAAAATATCTTAACCGGGTTCGCCTGCAGGGCCCGTTTATGCAGGCGGCATTGCTGGGTGCCGGCTGGGCGGATACCGAGCGTGGCGATTATGAACAGGCCCTGACACCCTGGCTGGCGCTTCTTAAACTGTCCGGCCATGATGCGCCGGTGCAGGAAGCACATCTGGCCGTTCCCTACGCTTTCAACAAGATCGGTGACAACAAACGCTCTAATTATTTTTATAAACAGGCGCTGGAGTTTTTTGACAAGGAACAGGAGCACCTGGGTAATGCCATACAGGCAGCACAGTCAGGTGCGCTGGTCTCACTGCTAAGCCACACAGATACCGACCCCGGCTCGTCCGGGGGCTGGCTTAACGAGCATCCGACACTGGAAGACGTACCGTCCGGGCGCTATCTGGTGGATATACTGTCTGGCCATCAATTCCAGGAATCCCTGAAAGACTACCGGGACCTTGGCTACCTGAAACAACTGCTGCGTAGCTGGCTGGATAATATCAGCCTGTACTATGACATGGTCGACGCGCGGCGACTGGCGTATGAACAACGTGCGCCGCTGGTCCGAAAACGTCTGGAGGAACAAGAGGCATCGGCCTTACAACAACGCTGGCAGCACTACAATATCCTCGTTCAGGACGTGCGCCGTAGCGACGATCCTTTGAGCCTTGCAACAGGCAAAGAGAAGCAGCAATGGAAAATATTGCAACAAACACAGGAAAAACTTGCCGCCCTCCCACAGGAACCCCGCTTGATAAAAATGCGGGACAAGACACACTGGCTGCAAGGCGTCCTCTACTGGCAGATCCAGTCCGACTATAAACCACGACTCAGAGAAGCAGAAAAACAGATAAAGGAACTGGGCAGCCTGATCAGCGAGACAACCCGGAAACACCAGCAGGCGACCGATGCACTGACTGATGTCAAGGCGGGCTTTGAGGGGTTTGATGACCGCATCGAAACCTTGCGCAGACGTATCCTGGCACTGTTGCCACGGATCGATATTGAACGCGACAATGCCAGTAGACAACTGCAACAACTGGCGCTGAAGGAGCTTGGTGTCCGCAGGCAGCGGCTGACCAGTTACAGGCTACAGGCCCGTTACGCACTGGCACGCAGCTATGATCAGGTAGCACAGCAACACAAGGGCGAGGCAGAGGAGGAGTGAAACCTTTGACGCCACTGCTGTCACTAAGCATCGCCCTTTCACTGGGCGGCTGTTCGCTGCTTTCCCGCTTCGATGACGATTCCTACAGCACCGTTGGATCACTATCCACGGAGGAGCTACCCGCGGTACCCGCCGGGGATCCCGAAAAAGATCGTGCCGCAGCCACGCATCACTACCAGGCCTTTCTGGAAGAATCACCGGATAGCGAAAATGCACCGGAAGCCATGCGTCGTCTTGCCGATCTTCAACTCGCTGCCGAGCAGGATGCTTTAGAGAAAGGTGCATCATCTACAGGCACACGATCCCGTGCAGCGCAGCTCTATGAGGAGTTGCTCAGCCGCTACCCGGATCGCCAGGACAATGACAGCGCCCTGTACCAGCTGGCGCGCGCCTATGACCAGGTCGGTGAAACCGAACCTTCAATGCATGCACTCACCCGCTATACGGAAGAATATAAAACAGGCAACAAATACGACGAAGCCCAGTTCCGCCGTGGCGAATACCTTTTTATACGACGCGACTACGCGCAGGCCGAGCGTGCTTACCAGGCAGTTATCGACAGCCAGGGAGAGGCTTCTGCCTTCCATCAACAGGCACTCTACAAACTCGGCTGGTCGCATTTCAAGCAGGGTCACTATCTGCCTGCACTGAATGCTTATATACAGATTCTTGATGAAAACATTCCCGCGCATGATTCAGCCAGCCTGCCAGACTACATCAAGCGCACGGAACAGGAACGCCTGAGCGACACCCTGCGCGCCATCAGCCTGAGTTTTTCCTATCTTGGTGACAGTAGCGAGGTACGGTCTTACTTCCAGCGTGAGGGTCCCCGCAGCTACGAACCGCTGATCTACGCCAATCTGGCCGCCCTGCACCTCAGCAAGGAACGCTACACCGACGCCGCAGACACCTACAGCCTGTTTGCAAAGGTACACCCGCAGCACCATGAAGCTCCGCTGTTTCAGTCACGCGTAATCGATGTCTACAAACAGGCAGGGTTCGGTGAGCGAGTGCTGGTGGAGAAGAAGGCCTTCGTGGTGCGCTATGAGCCCGCAAGCGACTACTGGAAACAGCGTGACCCCGCACAGTCTCCTTATATCCTGCCCCAGGTCCAGCGTCATTTACGGGATGTGGCCCGTCACTACCATGCCCTGGCACAGCAACAGAGTGAACCCGGAACCTACGCGGAAGCCGGGCGCTGGTACCAGCTCTACCTGCGTGCATTTCCGGACAGCGAACAGGCACCCTACATGAATTTCCTGTACGCCGAGCTGCTCACCAGCAGTGGGCAACACGGCCTTGCAGCTGTCCAGTACGAACGTACTGCCTACGGATATGGCGAACACATAAAATCATCCGAAGCCGGTTATGCTGCACTACTGGCTTACCAGAAACACGAGCCCACACTCAAAGGCACTACCAGGGCCGACTGGCACCGCGCTGGTATCAATAGCGCATTGCGCTTCGCCGACCGGTTCCCGGGCCACAAGCAGGCACTACCGGTACGCACACTCGCAGCACAACAGCTCTATGCCCTGAAAGACTACGAGGCAGCCATTGAAGCCGCGCAACCAGTGGCTGAGAACCCCAATACACCGAGAGACCTGCAGTTATCGGCCTGGACTGTGATCGCCCACGCCCGCTTTGACCAGCAGGATTATCATCAGGCTGAAGCCGCCTACCAGCAGGTGCTGACCCGCACCGCCCCGAACAGCGAACAACGTGGAAAATTGCAGGAGAAACTGGCTGCCAGCATCTACAAGCAGGGCGAACAGGAAAGAGCCGCCGGGAATCTACTTGCTGCTGCCGGACACTTTCTGCGCATTAAAGACGCGGTACCGGGCTCTGGCATCAATGTCACCGCGCAGTACGATGCAGCGGCAGCCTACATCGCGCTGCAGCAATGGCCCGACGCTATCCGTATCCTGGAGCAATGGAGGATCAACTACCCCGGCAACAAACTGCAGGATGATGTAACCCGCAAGCTGGCGGTGCTGTATCAGGAAAACAACCAGCCGCTACGGGCTGCCGTTGAGTTCGAGCGCATCGCCGCGACACAAACAGACCCGACCCTGAGACGCGAAGCCACCTGGACCTCTGCCACCCTGTATCAACAGGCCGGGCGTGAACAACAGGCTATCGCCGCCTATATACGCTTCGTAAAAAAGTACCCGCACCCTGTCGAACAGGCCATCGAAGCTCGCTACCAGCTGGTCCAGCTGTTCCAGAAAACCAGGACTCATGGCAAAGTTCGCTACTGGCAACAACAGATTGTCGACTCGGACAGAGCCGCCGGAAGTGCGCGTTCAGACCGGACCCGCTTTCTCGCGGCGCATGCCAGACTGGCGTTGGTCGAAACTGATCTCGAGGCTTACAAAAGCGTCAGGCTGAAGGAGCCGCTGAAAAAAAACCTCCTTCGAAAGAAAAAGTATATGCAAGCCTCTATCAAGGGCTACAATGAAGCGGCCGCTTACAATGTATCGGAAGTAACCACGCAAGCCACCTACGGAATAGGGGATCTGTATACCGACTTCAGCAAGGCATTGATGGCATCAGAACGCCCCCGGAATTTCAGTGCCGAGGAGCTGGAACAATACGACATCCTTCTGGAAGAACAAACCTACCCCTTTGAGGAAAAAGCGATCGAGGTGCATGAAGCCAACGTACAGCGAATTACTGCAGGGCTGTATGACGAATGGGTAAGAAAGAGCATGGTGGCGCTGGCCAAACTGATGCCGGTCCGCTACGCCAAGGAAGAAAAAAGTGAAGACTTTGTTGCCATACTGCAATAAAGCCCGGGCCACCTGCATGGCAATATTATTGCTGCTGGCTGGCTGCAGCGGCACAGCAACGCGTGACGGGAAAACAGCAGAACCGGTTAAGCTACCGCGCAGCTATGACAATGCACTGGTCCTGATGCAAAGCGGCGATTACCAGGCGGCTATTCCCGTATTACAGGCATTCATCGAAAAGCAGCCTCAACTCGCGGGTCCCTACATAAACCTGGGGATTTCCTATCAGAAAACCGGCCAGTTTGATGCGGCAGCACAAGCCCTGATAAAAGCGATTGAACTGAGCCCGGATAACACCATTGCCTACCAGCAACTGGGCATGACCTACCGCGAGCAAGGTAACTTCGATGCCGCCCTGGATGCGTACACCAATGCCCTGAAGCTGGATTCCGATTACGCCCTCGCACACCGTAATATTGGAATTCTCTACGATCTTTATCTTCAGCAGCCCGCGCTGGCGCTGGACCATTACAAGCGTTATCTGGAACTGGTCAACGAACCGGACCAGACAGTCAATCGCTGGGTGATCGACCTGGAACGTCGCACCGGAACTACCAGCGCGAGATCGACACCGTGAAACTGTTAAGCGGATTAGCCACTATAGTCATGCTGGCAGCCTCGGTATCCGCACTGTCCGAGGAGCAGATGGAACTGGAAGGCATGGCCGTAATCGGTAACCGCGAGTTACCCAAGGCGCTGTTTATCGTGCCGTGGAAAGACCCAAGCGCGGCATTGACACCCGAACGCCCGGTTAACAGCCTGATTGACGAGGCCCTGCAACCCGTCGATCCGGATGTTTTCAGACGCAAACTGGATTATTTCGACACCGTTCACAAAACGGACTAAAGAAACGGGCCAAATCCCCGAGAAACAGTAGGCACTTTTAAGGAGTTAACGATGGATATCTTTTCGACATTTGTACAGTTTTTCCAGTCCGGCGGGGTGTTTATGTATCCCATCGTTGTCGTTCTGGCACTCGGCTCCGCCATTGCACTGGAGCGTTATATCTACCTGACAGCGGCACGCGCCACCAATCAGCGTATCTGGAAAAAGGTCATGCCGCTACTGATGGAAGGCAAGTACGGCCAGGCCATTGCTGTTACCGAGAAATCCAGGTCTGCACTCAGCCGCATCCTGCGCTACGGCCTGGATCGTACCAACAGTGCAGCGGTGCATCGGGACGATGTGGAAGTCGCCATGGAAGAAGGCCTTATGGAAACCGTACCGCGCCTGGAAAAGCGCACCCATTACCTGGCAACATTCGCCAATATCGCCACCCTGCTGGGCCTGCTGGGCACCATCATGGGCCTGATCCAGGCCTTTACCGCCGTCGCCAACGCTAACCCGGCCGAGAAGGCCGATATGCTGTCCGCCAGTATCTCGGTCGCCATGAACACCACGGCTTTCGGACTGATGGCTGCAATTCCGCTGCTGCTGATCTACACCGTGCTGCAGACCAAAACCACGGAGCTTGTCGACAGCCTGGAAATGGCATCCGTTAAATTCCTCAACATCCTGACCGAACGCCGCGGAACCGCCGCCTGATGAAACGTCGCTGGCGTAAAAATCGTTGCAGCGCACCGGCGGAGCTGGACATCACGGCCTTTATGAACCTGATGGTCATACTGGTGCCGTTCCTGCTGATTTCTG
>CAZWJB010000050.1:0-7892 GCA_964634485.1 uncultured Thiohalobacter sp.
TTAAATCTACACGCTGGATAATTCTCCTGCCCGGCCTGATATACACGATGCCGGCACTGGCCATCCTGCTCGACTGCAAGCAAAACGAGGACGGTACCTACCTGTGTGTCGAAATCGAGGGATCACAGGCAATAGAACCTGCCAAAAGCAGTGTGCCGGAAATCGACTACGTTCATATTGATCAAGCCAGAAAGGAATGCGTTTACCGTGAACCGCGCACACGAATGGGTAGCAGCAGTACCGTCAGAGCTGAAGCCAGGAAATCAGCACGGAAGGACTATGATCGCTGCGTGGCGGACCGGGCGTGGGAACTGAAGAACCTGGAAAACCAGCCTGATCAGGATCAGTAAAGGTATAATACACATTGAATATATATTGTATATTATTGATATATATCAATTATTAGCAACCTCTTATCGGTCAAATTTCTGGCGATTTCCTGTTCAATGTGGTAGTGTGCACATTACTGGAACCACAGATGTAATTATAGATTGAAAGTTCTGTTGATCGGTTGTTAAATACATCGCATATCGGGGTGGATGTGATGAATATTTTTATAAAAATATCAGCAAGCATTGCTGCGCTCGCACTGCTGGCGAGTGCACAGCTACATGCCGAAGAATCGATTTTCTCTGTCGGTGAATCCGCCACAGACGGGACACCTTGGCAGGCCTATGACAATGCTATGTCAGACCAGCAATACCGTCGCGTTTACAAGGATAATCAGCATCAGATAGGCAAGTTCATTAAATCGTATTCCGAGAACACTCTGCTTTCGATAGGCGTTCCAAAAACCGGCATCAAAATCATGGGCATTGCTGCCGGACTGGCCACTAACCGTAATGCAAAGCTCTATCTAAACAAAAGCCGGATACTGGCGCTCGAAGTCAAGGACGCTGCAAATGACAACCGGGCCATGTTCATTGGTATCAAGATGGACTGGTAACCAGACTGGATTCAGGTTTCTCCGTAGTGCGTAACAACACCATCTGATCCTACCCACCTGTAGACTTCAATCTCGCTGGTTGTCGTATAATATCGACACCCTACTGTCACTCGGGGACACTGCGCACAGCTTTTAACATCATGATCCATATAAAATATTATCCGTTTACAAAACAGATCCGGCAGACCCGGAAGCTGTCAGATGAATAAAACCGGAGGCTGGTACATCTAACTGGTAATGGAGATCATTAACCGTATCTTTACTGCGCACTGCATGCGCAGGAAAATAGCCGACAACCGTGACCGCTTGTATCGAATGGCGCTAGCCTGGTGCGGAGATTCATCGGTCGCCGACGATCTGGTTCAGGAAGCATTGATGATAGCCTTGCAGCGCATTGGTCAACTGCGTGAGCAAAAACGCCTGAACGCGTGGATGTATACCATTCTCAGCAATTGCTGGAAACAGCATTTGCGGCGCATGCGGCCAACCATCGATATCGACGAACTCGACATTTCCTGCGACAGGGATGCAGAAACAGGAAGCAGCGAGCAAGAGGTTGTTGAACATGTCAGACGCGCCATACTCAAACTGCCGGCCGGGCAACGGCAGACCACTACGCTGGTTGACCTGGCAGGCTTTTCCTATTCCGAGGTTGCGGAAATCCTGGATATCCCGATCGGCACCGTAATGAGCCGTTTATACACCTCAAGAAATTCCCTGCAAAAGTTTCTCGCCAACTTCCGCACTCGACAGCCCGCCGAACCTACGTATCTTCGGAGGATAAAATGAGCCAGCAGGATTTTCGTATCGAGCGCATTCTCCACGCCTATGTCGACGGCGAACTCAGCACGCCTGAGAAAAGCCGTCTGCTGGTGAAGATGGAGAATGATAATACTATCCGCGAACGTGTATGTGACCTGCGTCGTACCAAGGAATGGGTGAGATTTTCTTTCGAGCACGAAACCGCACCCACCCGTTCTTTACCGAGCACCCGCCGGTATTTCCGGAAAACACCAGTCTCCCGCATCGCTGCTTCCGTGCTGCTGGCAATACTGACATTTACTGCTGGTTGGGTCGGCCATTCGCTACGGGACAGCGCTCCGCAAAATCTCGCCCTGGAGAATATCAGCGGCGAATCGCAGCATGTCATTCTGCATATCGGCGTATCCGACGAAGCCCGTTTCTCCGCCCTTCTGGTGAAGGCAGAACAGATTCTTCGCAAGTACGAGGCTTCGGGGGTTCAGGTCGAAGTTGTAGCCAATGCCGGTGGCCTGGATCTACTCCGCACTGCATCGTCCCGGCATATCGATGATATCAAACGCATGATTTCCGCATACGATAACGTCCGCTTTATCGCCTGCAGCAAGGGCTTGCAACGGCTCAGGGCCAGTGGTCTGGATCCGACAATCATCAAAGGCGTCGATGCCCACGAACCGGCAGCTGACCACCTTATTCAACGGCTGACGAAAGGTTGGACCTACATAAGAATCTAGCCGGCTACCTGGTTCGTTCGGCAATAGACTCCAGCAGGTGCTGCCGTGCGCTTTCAGCGTCAACAAGTACCGCAGTGAACCCGTAAGCTGCCGTCAGCGTGGCTACCAGTTGCGAGGCTGCATTAACAAAGGCCTCATCATCGGCATAATCAAGAGACCGTATTGCGAACGCTATCGGTGGATTGTTTTCAACCGCCGCCGCACGTAATACTGACGGAATCGTTATCCGGCTATCACCCGGAACAGAATCCAGCGACTGCAGCAACCGGGCAATATTTATGACGGCCGTTGTGTCCAGGGTTCCACCAGGCACCAGGTCAAGAGGCGTCATAAAGGCTTTGGCTTTGACCACCTCCCCCAGCGCGATTCCTCCGATCGAGAAAAGAATTGTGTCCCCTTCTTCATACTGGAATTCGCCGTCGCTGCCGGTAACCCCGGATAACGAACCGGATTCGTAGCGTACACCTTGTACCGGACCGTCAACCAGCCGGCCATCGTTGATCACCACGATCAACCCGGCGCCATCACCCCGCGCCTTATCCTCATCCCGTGGAACCGAACCCGAAGTGCCGACAAAAGAACACTTGGCGCCGGCCAGCGATAACAGGCCAAACAGGACAAAAACGATGCGCAGGGCTATCGATCTCATGACAGTAATCATTATACTAAAAGTCGCTTGCCGGGACCCGGTGCTTCTGCGTTAGAATTTGTTCCGTCGGCAACCAGGAGGCACGAGCATGGCGGGAAAAAAGGCTGCACCGGAAAACAACAAGCTGGATCAACTGGTTGCCGAATCCCGGCAGCAGCGTGACAAGCGTGAGCAAGGCTACCGGGAGCAGGCGCTAAAGATGTATCCGTGGATCTGCGGCCGCTGCCAGCGGGAGTTTACCCGCGCCACCGTGCAACAGCTTACCGTTCACCACCGCGACCATAACCACGACAACAATCCGGCCGATGGCAGCAACTGGGAATTACTGTGCGTCTACTGCCACGACAATGAACACCAGCGGCTGCTGGAAGCCGGACACCAGGCCAATACTCCGACAAGCAATGAAACAACATCCTCCAGCGCTACACATAACCCCTTTTCCAGCCTGAAAGCCCTGCTGGACAAATAGATCGCCTGGACAGCCGGAGGTCATGATCATTTTCGCCTGGAACCGCTATTTCACGCTCCCCCTGCTGCTGCTCTCAGCGACCGGCCTGTGGAGCCCGGGCCTGCCGGCGCTTGATGATCCCCACCCGATACCTGAACTTGAACTTGAAAAAACCTTTACCGGTGATTTGCCGGATATGCGCAAGCGCAAACGGATTCGCGCACTGGTCACCTACAGCAAGACGGATTTCTTTTTTGAGCAGGGCCGTGCACGCGGAATGCAGGTCGAGTTTTTACACGAGTATGAAAAATTCATTAACAAAGGGATAAAACGCGCAACTGACAGGATACACATCACCTACCTGCCGGTTACTTTCAATGAACTTATTCCCGCATTGCGCAAGGGAAAAGGTGATATCGCTGCGGCCTTTCTGACCATCACCCCGGAACGTGAAAAGAAGGTTGCTTTTGCAACCGGCGGGAAAATGAAAGTCAATGAACTGGTCGTGGCACACAAGGATGTCGCCGGTCTCGAATCGATCGAGGACCTGTCCGGAAAATCCGTATACGTGCTGAGCGGCAGCAGTTATGTACAGCATCTGACACAACTCAACCAGAAATTCAGGCGCAAGCGCAAGCCTCCCGTCAAGATCGTGCAGGCCGACCCGAACCTGCTCAGCGAGGATATCCTGGAAATGGTCAACTCCGGCGTAGTGCCCATCACCATCGTTGATGACTACAAGGCGCGGGTCTGGATGAAGGTATTACCTGACATCCGGGTACATGAAGACTTCAGCATCAGCGCTGGCAATTCCGTTGGCTGGGCGACACGCAAGCAGAACATAAAGCTCGCCAGCAGCCTGGACAAGTTCGCGCTAAAAGTCAGAAAAGGCACTTTACTGGGAAATATGCTGTTCAATCGCTATTACAGGGAAACCCGCTGGATCGATAACCCGGTCAGCAAAAAGGAACGCAAGAGGCAGGAAACCTTCATTACGCTGTTTAGAAAATACGGCAGGAAATACGATTTCGATCACCTGGCACTGATGGCCCAGGCCTACCAGGAATCGGGGCTGAATAACAAAAGGAAAAGTCATCGCGGTGCTGTAGGCGTCATGCAACTTTTACCTTCGACGGCAGCTGACAAAAATGTAAACGTGAAAAACATACGTGTGCTGGAAAACAATATTCACGCAGGCGCCAAGTATCTTGCCTTCATACGGGACAGGTACTTCAGCGATCCGGGAATCAGTCACGAAAACCGCCTGGCATTCACCTGGGCCGCCTACAATGCCGGTCCGGCAAAAATACGCAAGATGCGCGACAAGACCGCAACAATGGGCCTCGATCCCGACATCTGGTTTGGCAATGTGGAACTGGCAGCCGGTAAACACATCGGCAGGGAAACGGTTCACTACGTGGCGAATGTTTATAAATACTACGTCGCCTACAAGCTGGCCAGTGAAATCACCGACAGGAAAATGGATATACTGGGTTCGGCTGCTCAGTAATGCGGCGGAGGCGCTTCGCCGTGCGAATCCGCAGCGGAAGGCGCCAGTGCGCTGAGTTGTGTCTCGAGCCGTTCGACCCGATCTGCGAGCGCCCTGACCTGCTGCTCCTGGTCAAGAAGTGTTCGGGTCAGTTCCTCCAGGGCTGATTCCTGGTGGGCGTAGCGCACCTCCAGCGTTTCCAGTCGTGCATCAAATTCCTTGTCCGTCATCGTGTCTTTAGTTTACCTTTGACCCGTAAATCGGGCGTATACTTGTGCAAGGTCTGATTAATTCGCCATCCCGGCGCAAGCCGGGATCCAGTGCGTTGAATTCCCTGGGTTCCGGCTTGCGCCGGAATGACGAAAGACGAATTAATCAGAGTTTCCTTAGCCTTGTCATGTAAAAAATTCCTCAACCATCCGTTAAGGAACTACGTGTTTACGGATAGTGTAAAACAAACCAGCGATGAATACTGACAACCCAGCTGTTGCAGAGAAATCCCCTTAATGGCCCGTTCAATTGGCCCCGGATTGCGTCATCAGTGGCAACGACTGTCCTGCTGGCCCGGCGGAAAATGGTTGTTCAGCCGCGTGCTGGGCCTGACCGTACCTTATACAGGCAGACTCGGTGCCGGCGTACAGACACTGGCGCCCGGACACTGCGTGGTCATTCTGCGCGATCGTCGCAAGGTGCGTAATCACCTGCGGTCGGTACACGCCATGGCACTGGGTAACCTGGGTGAAATGGTGACGGGGCTGGCCCTGATGAACAGTCTGCCGGACAAGACACGCGGTATCCTGACCGGCATCTCCGTCAGTTACCTGAAGAAGGCACGCGGCACGCTCACAGCTGAGTGCCACTGTGACATTCCGGACAACAGCGATGCCTGTGAGCTGACTCTTTGCGGAGATATTCGCGACAGCGCGGGCGACTCCGTCGCCACTGTGGAGGCCGACTGGCTGATCGGTCCTGAAAAAGAACAATCCGGTGTCCACTGAGTTCAGCCGCACTCTGGGCATCGATGTCCCGCTGATCTGCGGTGCAATGTACCCCTGCTCCAACCCCGAACTGGTCGCCGCGGTCTCCGCAGCAGGTGGCATCGGTATCATTCAGCCGCTGAGCCTGAGTTATGTGCACGGCTACGAATTCCGTGCGGGGCTACGCTATATCCGCAGCCTGACCCGCAAACCGGTTGGCGTTAACCTGATTATCGAGGGAAGCTCGAAAAAATACCTGCAGCGGGTCCACCGCTGGCTGGATATAGCCCTGGAAGAACAGGTGCCCTTCCTGGTCACGGCACTGGGTAATCCGCGCTGGGTAGTAGACAGAGCCGCCGCCGCAGGCGTTACGGTGTACCACGATGTCACCAGCCGCAGGTGGGCCGACAAGGCCCTGGATGGCGGTGTTGACGGTTTTATCTGTGTAAATAACCGCGCCGGCGGACACGCCGGGACGCTGTCACAGCAGCAGCTGCTGGATGAGCTGGCAACACTCGGCAAACCACTGATCTGCGCGGGTGGGGTAAGCACTGCCAGTGCATTTGCCAACGCCATAAAGACCGGCTACGCAGGAGTCCAGATGGGCACCCGTTTTATTGCCAGCAGCGAGTGCAGCGCACACCTGGACTACAAAAATGCCATCCTCAAGGCAGGTGAAGACGACATCGTACTGACCGAGAAAATCTCGGGCGTCCCGGTGTCCGTTATCAGAACGCCTTATGTCGAACGTACCGGCACCCGGGCGGGCGTGCTTGCCAGGTGGATGCTGCGGGGGCCTGAAACCAGACACTGGATGCGCACATTCTATACGCTGCAATCGATATGGAAGCTGAAACACGCCTCAATGCAGGGTGCGCATTACCGTGACTACTTTCAGGCCGGGAAAAGCGTCTCGGGCATCACGGATGTGAGACCGGCGGCTGACATCGTCTCCGAATTCGCTGCCGCGCTGAAACCCGGGGCAGTGTGCTGAATGCCGCACCGGCACAGCATGCCTGCAGGCACCAGGCGCAAATCCCTTTCAGGACAATAGCCTGTTGACGTTCGTGGCTCCTTCTGGCTAAATTCAACCTGGTTGCACAATATACGGTTACTTAAATCAGGAGACCGTCCCTGACTGCAATTGCATGCGCTATCACTGGTTCAATCTAGAGGCTCTATACATGGCTACAGGCACCGTAAAATGGTTTAACGAATCCAAGGGTTTTGGCTTTATCTCCCCCTCCGACGGGAGCGCCGATGTTTTTGTACATTTCTCCGCAATCAGCGGTGACGGTTTCAAAACACTGATGGAAGGCCAGACCGTGAATTTTGACGTCGAGAAAGGCCCCAAGGGCCTGCAGGCAACAAACGTAACAGCCGGCTGATACACCCGGTACTTTTCCCGGGTCAGTTCCGAAACCCGGGCCGCCTGCAAACATCCTGCATCATTCATGGCTGGCTGTTAAAAAGCTCATCAGGCCGCCAGGGCGGCCTGATGAGCAACTGGCTGGATTGACACCTCTGCAGGCAGGCGCTTGAATCGTTTAACCCCTTAGCGCGCTAGCCGGTCATGATATCGGCGTGTACACCCCGTCGACCCAGTTCCCTGAGTATCTCCATGGGCGATATGTGCTCCTCTTCAAATTCAACCAGCATGTCGTGTGGCGTTCTGGCGTGAATCTCAACGTCGGTAATATAACTGACGCCGCTGATCCCTTCCTTCAGTGTTTTCATGCCTGTTTCGTCGAGGTCTTCATCGATACGAAGATAAATGGTATGCATGCATTGTCTCCTGACTTTTCAATGGGATTCATCTCTCCCCTCAATGAAAATATAGCTCAGTAAACGGAATGTACAAGTCCGCGAGGCAACGGGGTGCGTATTTAG
>CAZWJB010000051.1:0-7842 GCA_964634485.1 uncultured Thiohalobacter sp.
CCGAATATCACCATGGTCTTGCCACGGGCCGTGATCAGTCCCTGTTCCTCTAGCGACTTCAGTACGCGCCCTACCATCTCGCGTGAGCAGCCCACGATACGGCCGATTTCCTGACGGGTGATTTTGATTTGCATGCCATCCGGGTGCGTCATGGCGTCCGGTTGCTTGCACAGATCAAGCAGGGTACGCGCTACCCGCCCCGTGACATCGAGGAAAGCCAGATCGCTGACCTTGCGGCTGGTGTGGCGCAGGCGGGTAGCCATTTGCCCGGCCAGAGCAAACAGAATGCCGGCATCTTCCTCGGCCAGTTGGCGATAGCGGCTGTAACTGATCTCCGCGAGTTCACACTGGGTCCTGGTACGGATCCAGGCGCTGCGGTTGCTGTCTTCGCCAAACAGTCCCATTTCACCAAAAAAATCGCCGGGATTGAGGTAGGCCAGAACGATTTCGTGGCCGTCTTCGTCCTCGATCAATACCGTTACCGATCCTTCAACAATGTAGTACAGGACATCGGACTGGTCTCCGGCGTAAATTATGACGCTCTTGGCCGGATAACGTCGCCGGTGGCAGTGTTCCAGAAAATCATCAACCGTCGAATCGCCGACCGGTAGCGGTGGAGCGGGTATTGTATTTGGCATCATCAGAATGTACCTTCGCGGGCCCTTGTCCCTCATATAGCGTTTGATTGGCGTGTTTCATTAGCTTATGCAAGCAACGGGCCAGCGTAATTTGTGACAGGGGTCTCACAATTATCGGTGGAGCGGAGAAGTTGATGAAAGCGCGTATCAAATGGGTCCAGGATGCAACGTTTCTGGGTGAATCCGGGAGTGGCCACGCGGTCGTAATGGACGGTCCTGCGGAGCACGGTGGACGTAATCTTGGCGTTCGGCCGATGGAAATGCTGCTGCTGGGGATGGGGGGGTGTACCGCTTTTGACGTCGTGAGTATCCTGAAAAAATCCCGCCAGCCAGTAACCGACTGTGTGGCAGAGGTTGAGGCCGTGCGATCTGATCATGACCCGAAAATCTTTACCGCAATTCACGTACATTTCATTGTTACCGGTAAGGAAGTGAGTGAAAAAAGGGTGGCGCGCGCAGTCGAGCTTTCGGCGCATAAATACTGTTCTGCATCGATCATGCTGGGCAAGACCGCAACCATTACCCACGATTTCGAAATAAGGGAACACCAGTGACCGCGGGACTGCGGCATGTCGCCATATACTAATACGTGCGGGATACGCAGGCGACGAAACATTTCTGTGTCAACCTGCAACCCATCGCAGATCGGTAGGGAAACGCTTGCAGTGCCGGTAAAATCCGTAATGAAAAATATCAGGCTGGAAGGGTTCAATAACCTGACCAAGACCCTGAGCTTTAATATCTACGACATCTGCTACGCCAGCACTGCTGAACACAAGCGCGAGTACATCGAGTATATCGATGAGGCCTACAACGCAGAACGCCTGACCCATATACTGGCTGATGTTTGCAATATTATCGACGCCACTATTCTTGATATTGCCCGCCAGGACTACGACCCTCTGGGTTCCAGTGTCACCATGCTCATCGCCGAGGAAGAGATCACGATGTCCGGTACCCCCGGTACGGCGACCCCGGGGCCGTTGCCTGAAGCTGTCGTGGGGCATCTGGACAAGAGCCACGTCACGGTACACACCTATCCGGAAAGCCATCCCGACAACGGTATCAGTACCTTCCGCGCCGATATCGATGTATCGACCTGCGGGCGGGTGTCCCCGCTGAAGGCGCTGAACTATCTAATTCACAGTTTTGAGTCCGATATTGTGATCGCAGACTACCGGGTGCGTGGATTTACCCGCGATGTGCGCGGCAAAAAACATTTCATCGACCACAAGATAAATTCGATCCAGAATTTCCTGTCCCGTGATACGCGTGAGCGTTATCAGATGCTCGACGTAAACGTGCACCAGGAAAATATTTTCCACACCAAGATGCGGATCAAGGATCTTGCGCTGGATGACTACATGTTTGGTGGTGGTGAAAAGGAGCTGAGTGCCGCTGAAAAACGCAAAATCAGCCGTCAGGTCGAACACGAGATCATGGAAATATTTTCCGGCCAAAACTTGCCGAAGCGGTGATTTGGGGGGAAACTCGGGTCATGGAAACGCGTCACTACAGTCCACTGGATCATCTGGTCATGAATGTCGACCAGGCGCTGCGCACCCTGGCCGGTAAACCGCTGGTCACCGAACGTCCCAACCCGGCGCAGGCCCGTGCGGATGAAGCGGAACTCAGCGAGTCCGAGAAAGACGAATCGATACGGCTGATGCGCGTTAATCACTGTGGTGAAGTGGCGGCACAGGCGCTGTACCAGGGCCAGGCGCTGACGGCGCGGCTGGATGGTGTACGTGAGCGTATGGAGCGCGCAGCCGAAGAGGAAAATGATCACCTCGAATGGTGCGAACAGCGCATCAGGGAGTTAGGTGGCCGGCTCAGCCTGCTCAACCCGGTCTGGTACCTGGGTTCCTTTGCGATCGGCGCTGCCGCGGGTGCTGCCGGTGACAAGTGGAGTCTGGGCTTTGTGGCCGAAACCGAAAAACAGGTGATCGAACACCTGGATGAGCATCTCCGACAGATTTCGGAAAAAGATGTGAAAAGCCGCGCCATTCTGGAACAGATGAAAGTAGACGAGGCAAAGCACGGCGCCACGGCGAAACGGGCCGGCGGCGCTGAACTGCCGCAACCGGTGCGGCGCCTGATGAAACTGGTCTCACAAATCATGACGGGTACCGCGTACCGGATCTGACGCATGGCTGTTCGTAGTTTCGAAGGTATACATCCCGACCTGCACCCAACGGTGTACGTTGACCAGCTGGCACTGGTTTCCGGTGACGTAAAAATCGGTGCGGACAGTTCCATCTGGCCGATGAGTGTGGTGCGCGGCGACATAAACAGCATAGAAATCGGTGAGCGCACCAATATTCAGGATGGCTCGGTTTTACACGTTACCCACGACAGCGAGTTTGCCGAAGGCGGCATACCACTGCATATCGGCGACGACGTGACCGTAGGGCACAAGGCGGTATTGCACGCCTGCACCATCGAAGACTGCTGCCTGATCGGTATGGGAGCTATTATTCTCGACGGTGCGGTGGTGCGCAGTGGCGCCATTGTCGGTGCCGGGGCGCTGGTCCCGCCCAATAAGGACCTGCAAGGGGGATACCTGTACGTGGGTTCTCCGGCCAGACAGGTGCGTGAGCTGAGTAAAAAGGAGAAACGCTTCCTGAAATATTCAGCCGAACATTATGTCCGGCTGAAAAACCGTCATCAGAAAATCTCCTAGCCGGAGTTCAAGGTACAGGAGCGGGCTTGTTACCGTTTCATCGAATCAAAAAATTCGTTGTTGGTCTTGACGGCCTTGAGCCTGTCGAGCAGGAATTCCATCGCAGCCAGATCTTCCATCGGGTGTAGCAGTTTGCGCAGTACCCATATTTTTTGCAGTTCGTCCGGTTTGGTCAGCAGCTCTTCTCGTCGTGTACCGGAGCGGTTGATGCTGATGGACGGGTAGACACGTTTCTCGGCAACCTTGCGGTCCAGGTGGATTTCCAGGTTACCGGTACCCTTGAACTCCTCGTAGATGACATCATCCATGCGCGAGCCGGTTTCCACCAGCGCTGTGGCGATGATGGTGAGTGAACCGCCTTCCTCGATGTTGCGCGCGGCACCGAAAAAGCGCTTGGGACGATGTAGCGCGTTGGCGTCAACACCACCGGTAAGCACTTTGCCCGAGGACGGGATCACCGTGTTGTAGGCACGCGCCAGGCGGGTGATTGAATCCAGCAATATGATCACGTCATGCTTGTGTTCCACCAGGCGCTTGGCTTTCTCGATGACCATTTCTGCGACCTGCACATGGCGGCTGGCCGGTTCGTCGAAGGTCGAGGAGACGACTTCGCCACGCACCGAGCGATCCATCTCGGTCACTTCTTCCGGGCGCTCGTCGATAAGGAGGACGATCAGGTAGCATTCCGGGTGGTTTGCGGTGATTGACTGCGCCACATTTTGCAGCAGCATGGTTTTGCCGGCCTTGGGCGGTGACACGATCAGACCGCGCTGTCCTTTACCAATCGGCGCTGCCAGGTCAATAACGCGTGCGGTAATATCTTCGGTACTGCCGTTCCCCAGTTCCAGGTTGAGTCGTTCGTCCGGGTGTAACGGTGTCAGGTTTTCAAACAGCACCTTGCCCTTGGCATTTTCGGGCTTGTCGAAGTTGATTTCGCTGACTTTCAGCAGCGCGAAATAGCGCTCGCCCTCTTTGGGCGGGCGTATTTTGCCTGAAACGGTGTCGCCGGTGCGCAGGCCGAAACGTCGAATCTGGCTGGGCGAGACATAAATATCGTCCGGGCCGGCCAGGTAGGAGCTATCTGCCGAGCGCAGGAATCCGAAGCCATCCTGCAGAATTTCCAGTACGCCATCGCCAAAAATATCCTCACCGCTCTTGGCGTGGGATTTGAGGATGGAAAAAATTACATCCTGTTTGCGTGAGCGGGAGCCTTCAATGCCCATGCCCTGTGCAATGGTGATAAGTTCGGTGGCTGGTTTTTGTTTCAGTTCGGTCAGGTTCATAACAGTTGTTTAATCATTTGAGGTTGGTAATATTTCCACCACTGAAATGGTTGGCAATGGTGGTAACGGGCGCGCTGTTGTTGCAACAACGCGGGCTGGGCCGGTTAACCGTTTACTCGATTCGGTTCCTTCGGGAGCGAACACGGTCATTATACATGGCAGTATTCACAGGTTTGTATCAATAAATGCCGTCATCTGGGACTTGGACAAGGCACCGACTTTTGTCGCTTCAACATTACCGTCCTTGAACAGCATCAGGGTCGGTATGCCGCGAATGCCGTATTTGGGTGGTGTCTGCGGATTCTCGTCGATGTTCAGCTTGGCTACCTTGATCTTGCCCTGATACTCGCTTGCTATCTCGGTCAGGATGGGGGCAATCATCTTGCACGGGCCACACCACTCGGCCCAGTAATCCACCAGTACCGGTTCGGCAGATTCAATAACTTCATTTTGAAAAGATTCGTCGGTTAAAAAAACGATGCTATCGCTCACTCTATGCGGCTCCTGACCATCTGCTGTTATTGATTAATATTGAAACGGGGATGTTGAATTTGAAACGCAGGCCTTCTCATACTGCGCTGCTTATTTGCGTACACTTTCAGTTGAACTCGTTCAAAACCAGCGCGCTTGCAATGCAGTAGGGTCAATTTCAGCCCAAAAAGGCAGAAATTGCAAGTCTAAAGCTGAGAATATGTTGAATAAATTCGTTATGCTTCGCAACCATGACACAGGAACACTTGAGTAATTGTACGTTCAGCAGCTTTGATTTGCCTGATAATCTGATGCAAGGTATTGAGGATTCTGGTTTTATTGCCTGCACCCCGATTCAGGAGCAAACCTTGCCGCTAACTCTGGAAGGTAAGGATGTTGCCGGGCAGGCGCAGACCGGTACCGGTAAAACAGCCGCTTTTCTGGTTGCGGCTTTCAATCACCTGTTGCGCAATCCGGTTGAAGAACCCCGCAAACCCAATCAGGTCAGGGCGCTGATACTCGCGCCCACGCGCGAGCTTGCGATACAGATTCACAAGGATGCAATGACTCTTGGCCAGCATACCGGGCTCAGCCTGGGTCTGGCCTATGGCGGTACCGATTATGATCTGCAACGCAAGCGGCTGAGTGACGGTGTGGATGTGCTGATTGGCACACCGGGTCGCATTATCGATTATTTCAAACAGCATGTATTCGATTTACGCAAGGCGCAGGTCGTTGTGCTCGATGAAGCAGACCGGATGTTTGATCTGGGCTTTATCAAGGATGTGCGCTTTTTGCTGCGTCGTTGCCCGCCGCCGGAAAAGCGCCTCGGCTTGTTGTTTTCTGCGACCCTGTCGTTTCGGGTCACTGAACTGGCCTACGAACACATGAACCATCCGGAGTCGGTGCAGGTCGAATCGGAGCAGGTAACCGCACAGCATGTGCGGCAGGTGCTGTACCACACCGCCAACGAAGACAAGATTCCCCTGCTGCTGGGTCTGATGCAGCGTATGGATGCGCACCGCAGCATTGTCTTTGTCAATACCAAGCGCGACGGGGAGCGGGTATGGAGCTATCTGGAGGGTAACGGGTTTAAATCAGCGATCCTGTCGGGCGATGTGCCGCAGAAAAAACGCCAGTCGCTGCTGGGTAAATTCCAGCAAGGCGAGCTGGATATTCTGGTGGCCACGGACGTCGCTGCGCGTGGTCTGCATATCCCCGATGTCAGCCACGTATTCAACTATGACCTGCCCCAGGAGGCAGAGGATTATGTACACCGGATCGGTCGTACGGCGCGTCTGGGTGCAGACGGCGATGCCATCAGTTTTGCCTGCGAACGCTTTGTGTATTCACTACCTGAGATCGAGGAATTTATCGGTGAATCCATCCCGGTGGCGCATATCGAAGAGGGCATGATGGTGGACCCGAACCCACCGGTGGCGAGGCCGAAGAGAAAATTTGTCGCAAAGAGGCGACCTGGGGGGCACGGGGCCCCGGGGAAAGGCGCCAGACGGCGGAAATCCGGTTCCTGAAGGGCTCTGCGAGCGAATACAGCGTTTCATATCCCTGAACCCATGGGGGAACCTGTAGTCAAATTGAGCTACAATAAGAAATCTTGATAAAATAACGGATTAGCCTCAGGCATTTAAGTTATTTGCTAGCCGGCCGTGGTTACTTATTCAGTGATATAGCGAATTCAATATTCCATGGTCAGCCTCGCCTTACCGCAATCTGCGCTCCTGAACCGGATTCGTCTGGTGCAGCCGGGCCAGCTTGCCAGACCGGTAAATATGTTGCTGGTGATCTGGCTGGCGTGGTTGCTGGCGAATCTGAGCTGGATGCTGTTGCCTGGTAGCAGCGAGGGTGAAGCACAGTCAGTCGAAGTGACACTGACACCCGTGCAGGTGGTAAGGCCGCCGCCGCACATTGATGAACAACAGATCGCCAGCTTGCATCTGTTTGGAGAAGCCGGGAAGGACAAGCCGGCAAAGAAAACCGCAGTCAACGCGCCGGAAACGCGGCTGAAGCTGACTTTGCGAGGGGTATTTGCCAGTGATGACAGCAGCAGCGCCAATCTTGCGCGCGCGATCATCGGCGATCCCAGGGGCAAGGAAGAAAGCTATGCGCCCGGTGACCCGTTGCCGGGCGGCGCGAAGCTGTCGGAGATTTATCCGGACCGGATAATTCTGGAGCGCAACGGTCGCTTTGAGACGCTGCGTTTGCCGAAGAAGACCATGAAAACGGGTTCGGCCAGGCTCGGTAGCCGCCGCAGTACAACCCGCACCACGTCTTCGGGTAATGCAACAGCATTCAGCAGGTACAGGAGCGAGATCAAAAAGAATCCGGCCTCGCTAATGAACTATGTAAGGGCGACGCCGGAACGCAAGGACGGCAAATTTATTGGTTTCCGCCTGCAGGCGGGGAAGGAACCCGGCGCCATGAAGGAGCTCGGGCTGAAACCCGGTGACGTCGTTACGAGTATCAACGGTGTGCAGATTGACTCGCCCGCCAAGGGTATGAAAGCCATGCAGTCGCTGGGTGAGGGTGACAGCGTTAACGTAACGCTGTTGAGGAACGGGCAGGAAACGTCGATGAGTTTGACATTGCCGTCATCCGGTCGGTAAGCAGGAGTGGATTGAAGTGGTATCCCGGACTATCAAACAAAAGCACTGGCTGCGCTGCATTTGGCTGCTCTGTCTGGTCTGGGCGGGTCCGCTGTTTGCACAAACCATTACCCTGAATCTGAAAGATGCGGATATCAATGCCC
>CAZWJB010000052.1:0-7787 GCA_964634485.1 uncultured Thiohalobacter sp.
TTGCGCATGCCGCTATTGTGTTCCAGGATCCAGGACATTTCCATTTCCCGGATGCCGCGCGCCAGCACCGGGTAGCGCAGGGTGTCGGTAATCATGAAGGAAAGCGCCGGACCAAACAATGTGTGATGATATTTCTTGCGCACGCCCATCAGCGGAATGCGCGCGGTTTTCGGATAGCGCACCTTGATGCGCCACAGCAGCTTCAGCCAGCCGAAGGGCAGCAGCCTGCCGTGCAAATCCTGAATGGCTTCGTTGATGTTCGGTAGACAGATGATCATGGCCGCGGCTTCACCGTCGACTTCGGCGATCTGTACGAAATCGTCGTCGATCAACAACGACATGACTTTGCCAACCTCGTCGAACTCCGCCTCGGTAAAAGGCACCATCCCCCAGTTTTCCGACCAGGCGTCGTTGAAAATATCGCGTAGCAGCGCCAGTTCGCTTTTCAGCTGCCTGCGATTCAGCGGCCGGATATGCACCCGGTCCGCTACCCGTCTGACCAGGCGCTGCATGACTTTGGGTATGGCGAAGTCCGGGTGCTGGCGGTAGGCAATCAAGTCAACCGCTTTTTGGTACCCGGCCGTCTCAACGGCCTGCGCGTAATAGGGGCGGCCATGCACCATCATGATGCGTGGCGGCGTGTCAAAGCCATCGATTTGCAGCCCGCATTCCTCGTTGACAGACAGGTTGAAGGGCCCGGTGATGCGTTGCATCCCTTCGGTTTTCAGCCATTTTTCCGCAGTCCGGAACAGGATTTCGAACACTTGCAGGTCGTTTTCCGCCTCCAGGCAGCCGAAATGACCGGTCTGGTCCTGGTGCTTTTGCAGGTGGAGATCATCGATCTGGGCGCTGATCCGCCCCACCGGGCGTTCGCCCCGCCAGGCAATCCAGGCCCGCCAGCGGGCGTGCTGAAAAAACGGATTTTTTTTACTAAACCTTTCTTTTTGCTCAAAGAATAGTGGACAGACCCAGTTTGGATCGTCGCGGTACAGCAGCCTGGGCAGGCGGATGAATTCATTCAGCTGCGCCCGGTTTTGTACTGTGCGAACCGTCAGTGCGTCCTTGTCGTGCGGCATTTGCTTTTGATTGGCCTTTGGTTTTGCCGTTGCGGGGCGACGATCATACGCGGCTGGTTTGCTGGCCGCCAGATTGGCCCGATGACTGAAGAACCAGGCACTATGGGTAGCGGGTTCCCTGGCGGATCGACGTTCAGGGTGTTCAATCAGAATTCGAGGGGCGAGTGGCCCGTATTTTGCCTTTTGGATTGACGGAACATAGGATTGTTCGGGCGGTCATATCCCGTCCGGAGCAAAGATATGCCTGTAGTAAAATAACGACAATTGCGATATTAATTCCACAAGCGGCGAACAATGACTGAAAATATTATGAAAAAAGTATTGTATATTTACCCTATTGTATGAATAATGCACATCCGTAGTGTAGGTCAGCAGACCGCGAACAAGTTAGTTGGGAAAATACAACGCTTCTTCAATGGTCGGCAGTTTCCATGCACATAAACGATATTTGGGATGCATGGTATTTGAGTTCTTCCTGCATTAGGGCCAAGTGAACTTTTTTTGGGGTGTTTCTGTCTCTGGACGGGAACCTGACATAGCAAACCTCAATTTAGGGATAAAGTCTTTTGGGCACAGTATCGACACCAACTGTACACAATCTGCCATTTCGCGCCGCTGATTTCGCTACACTGACTGAAGCCCTGGATTACTCGGCTCAGGGTGAAACCGGTGCGAATTTTTACACGGGCAGAGGTGAGCTTTACGCAACGCTTCCCTATGGGGAATTGCGCGAAGAGTCGCGCGCGCTTGCACGCAAGTTGCTCGGTGCCGGTCTCGAGAAGGGTGATCATGTTGCCCTGGTTGCTGAGACCAATCCCGATTTCCTGCGGTTCTTTTTTGCCTGCCAGTATGCTGGACTGATTCCTGTTTCCCTGCCGGCTTCCGTGAATCTGGGTGGGCATACAGTCTACGTGACCCAGTTGCGCGGCCTGCTGCAATCCAGCGAAGCGGCAATGGCCATGGCACCCAGCGGTTATGCTTCGTTCCTCGAAGAAGCCGGAGAGGGTCTGGGCCTGAGGCTGATTGGTGATCCCGGCCTTTTTGACGCGCTTCCGGAAGCCGATATCGAATTGCCAACGGCAGGGCCTGACGACATAGCCTACATCCAGTACACATCCGGCAGCACCCGCTTCCCGCGTGGTGTTGTCATCAAGCAGAAAGCGGTCATGAGCAATCTGGCGGGCATCATCCGTTACGGTGTCAAGATGGGCCGCGGCGACCGCTGCTTCTCGTGGCTGCCGTTCTACCACGACATGGGCCTGGTCGGTCTGGTGTTGGTGCCGGTAGCTGCCCAGGTTTCTGTTGACTACCTGGATACGCGTGAATTCGCCATGCGTCCGCGCCAATGGCTGCGCCTGATGACCAAGACCAAGGCGACGATTTCGTTCAGCCCGCCTTTTGGTTACGAACTGTGCACGCGGCGTTTGCGTCCCGGTGAAGCCGACAAGTATGACTTGAGCAACTGGCGTGTAGCGGGTGTCGGTGCGGAAATGATCCGTTCTGAAACCCTGACCCGTTTTGCCAAGGCGCTTGCACCGGCCGGGTTCAACGAAAAAGCGTTCCTGGCCTGCTACGGCATGGCCGAGTGTTCGCTGGCGATCAGCTTTTCGCCCTTATTTGAAGGGCATTCCACGGATTGTGTTGACGGCGATCACCACTCTGACCATCAGGAGGCGTTACCGATCGCGAATCTCGAAAATCCGGGTAGAGCACGGTGCTTCGTGGAATGCGGCAAGCCGTTGCCTGGCTACGAAGTGGAAATCCGCAATGAAGCGGGCAAGGTATTGTCTGATCGCCACAGCGGTGGCATTTTCGTACGCGGCGACAGCGTCATGTCCGGTTATTTCAACGAACCGGAAGAAACGGCTCGCACCCTGTCGGAAGACGGGTGGCTGAATACCGGTGACGTGGGTTACCAGGTTGACGGCAGCCTGATTATTACCGGGCGCAAGAAGGACCTGATTATTATTAATGGCCGCAATATCTGGCCACAGGATCTGGAATATCTCGCCGAACATCAACCCGAAGTGCGTATGGGTGATGCGCTGGCTTTCTCGGTGCCGAGTCCTGATAACGGTGAAATATGCGTGTTGGTGGTTCAGTGCCGAGAGACCGATGCGAACATGCGTGCTAACCTGGCCGATCGTTTAAACCGTCTGGTTCATCTGGAACTGGGTATAGACGTGCTGGTCGAGCTGGCGCCTCTGCATACTCTGCCGCGTACTTCATCGGGCAAGTTATCGCGTTCCAAGGCACGCCAGAACTTTATCGATTCACACGATATGAATGCGCTGGGCAGGGCAATGAGCGACGAGCTGGAGCTTAAGCAGGGCTAGGCCAGCATCCGGTGAGCAGCTGCTACAGAACTAACCGGCTTCGGCCGGTTATTTTTTGCCTCCGTAAAGGTAACTATCAATGTCTGAGTGGGTAGCAGTTACCGGCGCCACGGGATTCATTGGCCAGGCAATCTGTCGCCTGCTGCACGATGCAGGGTGGCGAGTGCGTGCCCTGGCGCGGTCCAACGCACGTACTCAGGCGCTGCAGGGCATAGTCGATGAATGGGTGGCCGGTGACCTGGGTGACTGTACCGCCCTGAACAGGCTGTGCATGAATGCAGTTGCCGTTGTGCATTGTGCGGGCGTGGTGCGTGGCGTAGATGCGCAGGCATTTGACCGGGTGAACGTCGACGGTGTGCATAATCTTGTTGGTGTAATGTCCGCACATACGCAACCCGCACGTCTGTTGAGTCTTTCTTCGCTAACTGCGCGTGAACCCGGTTTGTCCTTCTATGCTGCCAGCAAGTACAGGGGCGAACAGGTGCTGGAGAAACAGGCCGCTGCGTTGAACTGGATAGCGCTTCGTCCACCCGCTGTATACGGTCCCGGTGACCGTGAAATGCTGCCCCTGTTCAGGCTTATGGCGAAGGGGTTTGCGCCGGTCTTTGGTGAAAAAGATGCGCGCTTCTCCATGATTCATGTCGAGGATATTGCCCGTCTGGTTAGTCGCTGGTTGCAGTGCGAGTCGATTACAAATGGTGTCTACAGTCTGCACGACGGCAAGCAGGGTGGTTATGACTGGGATGAGGTGACATCCATCGTATCCAGGTTATGCCGGCGTCCGGTGCGCGCAATAAGGATTCCTCCGTTTGCACTATCGGCTCCGGCGTGGATCAATCGCGGGCTGGCACGCCGGTTGGGCTATGCGCCCATGCTGACGCCGGAAAAGTTGCGTGAATTACGCCACCCGGACTGGGTATGTGACAACGAGGCCATCCAGCAAGTGCTGGACTGGCAGCCGGAACTGCAACTTGAGGAAGGTTTGAAAAACACGCCCGGCTGGTGTCCGTCTCTGGATTGAATTCCTACGACTCGATCCGGGTATCGACATCCGGCAGTGTCTTGCCCGGATTCAGAATGCCGTCAGGATCAAACTGCCGTTTGATGGCGTGCATCAGGTTCAGGCTGCTCTGGTCCAGTTCTTTCGACACCCAGTCACGTTTTACCAGCCCGATACCGTGCTCACCTGAAATTGTGCCGCCCATTTCCAGCACAGCACTGAATACGTCTTCCAGACAGGCTTCGGCACGCTGCTGCTGTGTCGGATCGTCAGGATCGTAGAGCAGGTTTACGTGCAGATTTCCATTGCCGGCGTGGCCAAAATTAACGATCCTGATACTGTGTCTGGCCGAGAGTCTGGCAAGCAGTTCCACCAGCTCCGGCATGCGTGAAACCGGTACAACGACATCTTCGTTGATTTTTTTGGGTGCAACGCGACGCAACGCGGGAGACAGCGCCTTGCGGGTTTCCCACAGCGCCGTTACCTCTTGCTGCGAACGGGCCTGCTGGATATCAAGTAATCCGGCCACCGATGCTGCGTCAATAAGATGCGACACCATGTCGTCCAGTTGTGACTCGATGCCATCGACTTCAATCATTAACAGCGCGCCGGCTGTTTCGGGAAGTCCGGGTTGTGTATCGCGAACCATGGCTATGGCGTTGCCATCCATGAATTCCAGGGCACAGGGAATAACCGCTTGTGACATGATGCTGGAAACCGCACGCGCGGCACTGTATACGTCTTTATAAATGGCTCGCAAGCTACGTTTTGCCGGTTGCAAGGGTGTAAGTTTCAGGGTGGCTTCGGTGATGATCGCCAGCGTGCCTTCCGAGCCGATCAGCAGCCGGGTCAGATCGTATCCTACAACACCCTTGCTGGTCCTCACGCCGGTATGCAGGGTTTCGCCGGCGCCGGTAACCACCTTCAAAGCCAGCGTGTTTTCCCGCGGCGTCCCATATTTGATGGTGCGCGGGCCGGCCGAGTTATACGCCAGGTTGCCACCCACAGTGCATACTGAAGCACTGGTAGGGTCCGGCGGCCAGAAGAAGCCTTCTGCGGCGGCAGCATCCTGCACACCTTTATTGCTTATACCTGGTTCTACCACCATCAGCCGGTCGTCGCGGTTGAGTTCCACAATCCGGTCCATGCGCTGCATGGAGAGGACCAGTGAATGATTATCGACAGGAACCGTCGCGCCCGTGGTGCCGGTGCCCTGACCGCGCGCTATTAATGAAATCCCGTGCGCCCGGCAGGCTTTCACAATAGATACGACCTGCTGGTGTTCTTCAGGCAGCGCCACAGCCAGTGGCTTGCCCTGCAGTGTGCTGTTGTCATAGCCGTAGGCACGGCAGTCAGCGGGGTCAGTGAGCAACTGCCGGGCAGCGAGCAGTGTTTCCAGGTGGTTGATGAACTCAGGCGGCAAGGTGCACGTACAGGGTTAATCCAGATACTGGTAGAGCGTGACGATGCGCTGTACGCCGCTGATCTGCCGGGCCTGCTCGGTAACTGCGGAGGCTTCCTGCCGGTAGAGCAGGCCCATGAGAAATACAGTTCCGTTTTCGGTAACAACCTTGACCCGGCTGGGGTCGAAACCTTCAGCCTTTACCTTGAACAGGGCCGTCTTTACCTTGCTGGTGATCAGGGAGTCGCTGCTGCGCGTCATCATGGAACTGGGCGCGGCGACAACAAGCTCATTGTGTACGCGCCGAACTTCCTTCTGCGCGCGAGCGATCTCGCCGGCCCGCGTGCGGAATGCCTCGCTAGGCGTTTCACCGCTCAGCAAGACGATATAATCGTAGCTGGTAACGTTAATATGCGACTGCTTGCTCAGTTCCTTGTCCTTGGCTAGTCCGTTGATGACACGCAGTTCGATTGCCTGATCCTCGACGATGGACCCCGTGGTGCGCCGGTCGTGAACCACGGATGCAGTCGCGGCAGCGCCACCCACCACGACCAGCGGGACACAGCCATTCAGCAATAGAGCGCTAATCAACAGGGTGCCCGAAACAATCCAGCGTGTTGTCATAATAAAGAATCTCCAGTTTTGTTATTAAACAGCGCACACAGTAGTAAGTGTCAGCCGTCCGTCTGAAAAGCATTCGCAAACCATTCGACGCTAGCATCATCCAGCTTGCCCTCGATCGCTACTACATCAAAACGTGCCGGTGTGTTCCAGTTCTGGTGCACAGTCATGTAGTAGCGCGCACAGTGGATGATCCGGTTTTGCTTGCTGCGGGATACCGTTTCCGCCGCGTGGCCGAACCTGACTTGTTGGCGGTATCGTACCTCAACGAAGACCAGGCTGTCGCCATCGCGCATAACCAGGTCGATTTCACCCTGGCGGCAATGGAAATTGCGGGTCAGCAGTCTCAGTCCGTGGCGTGTCAAATAGTGGCATGCCAGTACTTCAGCGTGATCTCCCGTTGCTTTCCGGTTCATTTTGTCCCTCCCTGGGCAAAACTGGTTGCGGTCGTCCCTTGCGAAATTGTGCCCATTCCAGGGCACGGTGCAGCTGTTTATTTTCGTCCAGTGTCAGAACACCTGTGGCGCCGGGAAAATAGGCAAAGCCGGGCATGTTCAGGGATTCCAGCCATGGACTTACCTGGTAGGCATCGTAGCCGAGGGCAAACAGGCGCTGGAAACGCTGGCTGCGAACTGGCCAGACGGAAAACAGTTGCTCGCGCTGTTCCGACCAGCGGCCTTCGAAATCAAGTACCCAGGGGATGTCGCAGAAAATCAGACCGTCCATATCCCGGTCAAGTGACGGATCAGGGTTGGCGGCGAAGACATGGGAGGTGCTGTAGACTGGCAGGTCGCCCGCGCGATGAAAGCGTAGCTGGGGTTTCAGCTGGCGGGCCTGCCTGGGGAAAGCGAGTATAAAAATGGCGTCTACATCCTGGCGGCGGCGCGGTTCGAATTCCAGTTTTTCTCCCAGTAAGCGTTGCAGCGCCCGGTGGCGGTTTTTACTGGCATCCAGGTTCAATGTACGCTGAATAGGCGACTTGAAATCCGTGCTTTTGGACGCGTACTGTCCGCTGGTCAGTATCTCACCGCCCAGGCTGATGAACTGTTGTTGAAAAGCAGCAAGTACGCGTGATCCCCAGGCCGTGTCGGGCGTTAGTGTGATCACCTGCTGCTGGCCATCATTGATCATTTTTTCCGCAACCTGCCGGGCTTCATCTTCCGGGGCCAGGCCATACTGGTACAGGGGTAACCCGCTTTGTCTGTTACTGGTCTGGTTCAGGGCGAGCACCGGAACCGAAAGATTGCCCGAGCGTGCCAGTTGCTGGATGCTGTCTTTCAGTAACGGGCCAATGACGAATTCGGCGCCTTCCTGGACAGCGTTCTGGTAAACCGACCACAGCATCTGGGCGT
>CAZWJB010000053.1:0-7649 GCA_964634485.1 uncultured Thiohalobacter sp.
GTACCCCAGGGCACTCTCTCTCGCCTGACGGCGATTCACCTTGTCTGGGTTTTGATTTGCAGCTGGTGGATGTGGATCGCGATCCCGAGCTGGCGCGGCGTTATGACGAGTGGGTGCCGGTCCTCTGTTGCGACGAACAGGAAATCTGTCACTACCGGCTCGATGAACAGGCACTGAGAGCTGCCTTGCGCGGCCAATAGTGTGTATACTTCCTCGCCAATCTTTTGAATACTTTGAGTTTTCTCTGCGATGGCGCCGTGTTGGCGCCATTCTGGTTTAGAAATCAGGTTGTTACCCGCTTTGTCTGATCTGTCCCATATCCGTAATTTTTCTATAATCGCGCATATCGACCACGGCAAGTCGACGCTGGCGGATCGTTTCATCCAGATCTGTGGCGGGCTAAGCGAGCGCGAAATGGAAGCGCAGGTGCTGGACTCCATGGATCTGGAGCGCGAGCGCGGCATTACCATCAAGGCGCAGAGCGTATCGCTGAACTACACGGCTGCCAACGGCGAGGTTTACACACTCAATTTCATCGATACCCCGGGACATGTGGATTTTTCCTACGAGGTGTCGCGTTCGCTGTCTGCCTGTGAGGGGGCGTTGCTGGTCGTGGATGCTGCCCAGGGCGTCGAGGCGCAGAGTGTTGCCAACTGTTACACGGCAATCGAGCAGGGTCTGGAAGTGGTGCCGGTGCTGAACAAGATCGATCTTCCCTCTGCCGAGCCGGATCGGGTAAAGCAGGAAATCGAGGATATCATCGGCATTGACGCCATCGATGCGGTCGAGGTCAGCGCCAAAACAGGGCTGGGTATCGAAGCACTGCTGGAACGGTTGATCGAGCAGATCCCGCCACCCGAAGGTGACGCCGAGCGGCCGTTGCAGGCACTGATTATCGATTCCTGGTTCGATAACTATGTCGGCGTAATTTCCCTGGTGCGCGTGATGCACGGCACCCTGCGCCGCAAGCAGAAGATACGCATGATGTCTACCGGGGGAGATTTTCTGGTCGAAAAGGCAGGTATTTTCACGCCACGCCGCGAAGACCGCGAACTGCTCAGGGCGGGTGATGTCGGTTATGTCATCGCCGGTATCAAAGAGATCGACGGTGCACCGGTAGGTGATACCATCACCCTGACCAACCGGCCGGCCGACGCATCATTGCCGGGCTTCCAGAAGGTACAGCCGCGGGTGTTTGCCGGTCTGTTCCCGTTGATTTCCGACGATTACGAAAATTTACGCGAGGCGCTGCAAAAACTGCGACTCAACGATGCTTCCCTGCATTTTGAACCGGAAACCTCGACCGCACTGGGTTTCGGCTTCCGTTGCGGTTTTCTGGGCATGCTGCACATGGAAATCATCCAGGAGCGTCTGGAACGGGAATACGACCTGGAACTGATCACCACGGCACCTACTGTGATCTATGAAGTGCTCGATACCAGTGGTGAGATACTGCAAATCGATAACCCGGCCAGTCTGCCGCCGATCAACGAAATCGGGGAGGTGCGTGAACCCATCATTCTGGCGAACATCCTGGTCCCGCAGGACTATCTCGGTGCGGTGATCGGTCTGTGTATCGAGAAACGTGGTGTACAACGTACCATGCAATACATGGGTCAGCAGGTGTCCCTGGGGTACGAACTGCCACTCAGCGAAGTGGTGCTGGATTTTTTCGACCGGCTGAAGTCGGTAAGTCGTGGCTTTGCCTCGTTCGACTATACCTTCGATCGCTTTGAAGCCGCCCCACTGGTCAAGCTCGATGTGCTGATCAACGGTGAGCGGGTGGATGCGCTGTCGGCGATTGTGCATCGTGAACTCGCGAACAGCCGTGGCCGCGAGCTTGCCGAACGTATGCGGGAACTGATACCGCGGCAAATGTTTGATGTGGCGATCCAGGCAGCCATCGGATCGCAGATCATTGCGCGCACCACGGTCAAGGCATTGCGCAAAAATGTAACGGCGAAGTGTTATGGCGGCGATATTTCGCGCAAACGCAAGTTGCTGGAAAAGCAGAAAGCGGGTAAAAAACGCATGAAACAGTTCGGAAAAGTGGAGATACCCCAGGAAGCTTTCCTGGCGGTACTGCAAGTCGGGAAAAAATAACCATGAATATAGATTTTCCAGCCATACTGGTGCTGGCGACGCTGGTGACGGGCCTGATCTGGGCCATGGATGCCCTGTTATGGGCGCCAAAACGCAGACAGCATGCAGCGGCGCTGGGTGCAGGCGGGGGTGGGGTAAACAGCGCAAAGCTGGAGGAGGTGCTCAAGGAGCCGACTCTGGTTGAATACGCCAAGTCGTTTTTCCCGGTTATTCTGGCGGTGCTTTTATTGCGCTCGTTTCTGGTGGAACCCTTCCGCATCCCGTCCGGCTCCATGATGCCAACGCTGCTGGTGGGCGATTTTATCCTGGTGAACAAGTATGCCTATGGCGTTCGACTGCCGGTGATAAACAGGAAAGTGATGGAACTGGGCGAACCCGAACGGGGTGATGTCGTGGTATTCCGCTTTCCAAAGGATCCCCGTGTTGATTATATCAAGCGCGTCGTGGGCCTCCCCGGGGACCACGTGGTGTATCGGGACAAGACCCTGTACATCAACGATCAGAAAATTGCCCAGATTCCGGAAGGCGGCTACATCGGCGTCGGATCCGGCCTGTCCATGTCAGGCGCAGACGTCCGCCGCGAAGCACTGGGTGATGTCAAACATGATATTCTCGTGGTGCCCAGGATACGCGGTGTAGAGACAGATACCGTGGTACCGGAAGGGCACTATTTTGTGATGGGCGACAACCGGGATAACAGTAATGACAGCCGTTACTGGGGTTTTGTGCCGGATGAAAACCTGGTTGGGCGCGCCTTTATGATCTGGATGAACTGGGATTCCGCAGCCGGGGGTGTGGGGTGGGATCGAATCGGGGATTCTATAAATTAGCCTGCGGAGAACAACGATGAACAGATGGCATCACCAGAAGGGTATGACAGCAATCGGCTGGTTGCTGGTGCTGGGCCTGATAGCATTTTTCACCCTGATTACGTTGCGACTTGTTCCGGCCTACATGGAATTTGCCAAAGTGGCCTCGGTGCTGGAATCGCTGCAGAAAGAATCCGGGATAACGCGCAAGACCAGGGGCGAGATTATCGCTTTGATTAGTAAACGATTTGACGTCAATGACGTATACCAGGTAGATCCAAAGCTGGTCAAGATCGTAAAAGACAAGGGTGTGCTGAAAGTGAGTATCAACTATGAGCGCCGTGAACACCTGGTCGGCAACGTAGACGTGGTTACCACCTTTGACAAACAGGTCGAGGTGGTCGCCAATTGAGCCGGTCTCTGGACGGCTTGAGCCGTTCCCTGGGTTACCGGTTTCAGGATCCCGGGCTGCTGCAGGCAGCCGTAACCCATCGCAGTGCAGGCAGTGACAATAATGAACGTCTGGAATTTCTTGGGGATGCTGTGCTCGGCTACGTCATCGCCGAGTGGTTGTATACCCTGTTTCCCGAGGCCAGTGAAGGCCAGTTAAGCCGTCTGCGTGCCAGCCTGGTTAAAAAGGAAACACTCGCAGGTATCGCTCGTGAACTGAAGGTCGGGGATTACCTGAGGCTCGGTTCCGGTGAGCTGAAAAGCGGGGGTTTTCGCCGTGACTCCATTCTGGCAGATGCTCTGGAAGCGATACTTGGCGGTATTGTCATGGACAGCGGGCTTGAGGCCTGCCGCACCGGTATTCTGCACCTGTTCGCTGACAGGGTCAGCGGGCTTTCTGCCAGCGATGAACTCAAGGATCCGAAAACCCGTTTGCAGGAACACCTGCAGTCGCGCAAGCTGGATTTGCCCGACTATGAAGTGATGCAGGTGTCGGGGCAGGCCCATAACCAGCAGTTTGTCGTCGAGTGCCGCATAAAGGGCGTGCAGCAGCCGGGTCGGGGGGCAGGCAGCAGTCGGCGTCGCGCGGAGCAGGCCGCGGCAGAAAATATACTTGCACAACTGCAGGCAGACTCCGGGAATGAGTGAATTCCACTGTGGGTTTGTTGCGCTTGTCGGTCGTCCCAATGTGGGGAAATCCACCATTCTGAACCGCCTGGTCGGGCAGAAAGTCAGTATTACATCGCGCCGGCCGCAAACTACCCGCCATCGCATCCTGGGTATCAAGACCGATGCACAGGGACAGATTGTCTTTGTCGATACCCCCGGCCTGCACCAGGCCCAGCCACGCGCCATGAACCGGTATTTGAACCGCGCAGCTATAGACAGCCTGCGTGATGTGGATGTGGTGGTATTCGTTGTTGAAGGTACGCGTTGGAAGAAGGACGACGACTGGGTGCTGGAGAAGCTGGAACGGGTGTCCTGTCCGGTGATCCTCGCCATTAACAAGATTGATCGTGTAACAGACAAGGCTGAACTGTTACCGCATTTACAGGCACTGTCGGCCAAACGCGAGTTCAGCGAACTGATTCCTGTGTGTGCAAAGAATGGCGATCACCTGGACCAGCTGGAAACCGCCTTGCGCAAATACCTGCCGGAATCGCCACCTTTCTACGGTGAAGACCAGGTGACCGATCGTAGTGAACGTTTTCTGGCAGCAGAGCTGGTTCGGGAAAAGCTGTTCCGCAAACTGGGTGAGGAAGTTCCCTATGGCCTGACAGTTGAAATCGAGCGCTTCAAGGCTGAAAAGAATTCCCTGCACATCCATGCACTCATCTGGGTAGAGAAAAGCAGTCACAAACCAATGGTGATCGGTAGTAAGGGCGAACGCCTGAAAGAAGTCGGCCGCGAGGCACGCCAGGATATGGAGAAGGCCTTCGACCGGAAGGTCTTCCTGCAGCTGTGGGTGAAGGTGAAGGAGGGCTGGGCAGATGACGAACGGGCATTGCGCAGTCTGGGTTACAACGAGGATTGAGGGTGCCCTGGAAATTCGATGACAGCCACATCCAGAATTCAACTGGCCCCCGGATACGTACTGCACCAACGACCTTACCGGGAAAGCAGCGCGCTGGTTGAGGTGTTTAGCGAGTCATATGGCCGCGTCGGACTGGTGGCACGTGGTGTTCGCTCGCCCAAATCAAGGCAGCGCGGGGACTTGCAACCGTTTCGTCCGTTGCGCCTGTCATGGATTGCGCGCAGCGAACTGGGTACGCTGACTGCTGTCGAGGCCGATGCGCCGGGCGGGCGCCTGCAGGGGGCTGCTTTATACAGCGCATTTTATCTGAACGAACTGCTGGTGCGTTTGCTGGTGCGCAACGACCCGCATCCACAGCTGTATACGAATTACCGGACGTGTCTGGAGAGCCTGATGCAGAGCGGCGATATCGAACCGCTGCTGAGGCTGTTCGAGAAAAGCCTGTTGCAGGAGATCGGTTACGGACTGTTGCTGGACAGCGAAGTTGAATCCGGCGAGCCGGTACAGCCGGAGTGTTACTACGATTATCATCTTGAGTCCGGGCCCGTTCTGGTGGCAAGTCAGGATGCGCAGGCTTTTGTATTCAAGGGTTCGAGTCTGCTGGCGCTGCAGCGGGGGCAGCTGGGCAGCACGGACGTTTTACGCGATGCCAAACGTTTGATGCGTTCAGCGTTGAACCTGTATCTCGGTAACAAACCCTTAAAGTCGCGCGAACTCTTCGCTGCGTTACGTTCACATTCCCGGTAAAATTGTGTAAGGCTAGTCAGGAACCAGCATATGAATCCCATTCTGCTCGGCATCAATATCGACCATATAGCCACATTGCGGCAGGCGCGTGGTACCCGCTATCCGGACCCGGTGCAGGCTGCTATTGAAGCAGAACAGGCCGGGGCGGATGCTATCACGCTACACCTGCGCGAAGACCGCCGGCATATACAGGACCGGGATGTCGAGCTGTTGAAGGACATCCTGCAGACGCGCATGAACCTGGAGATGGCGGTGACTGAAGAGATGCTGGGTGTCGCCGTCCGTGTACAGCCCGCGGATTGCTGCCTGGTGCCCGAACGACGTGAGGAACTTACCACCGAGGGTGGCCTCGATGTGGCCGGCCAGCTTGAGCGTATGCGCACTGCCTGCCAGCGCATGGGCGAAGCCGGCGTGCGGGTGTCGTTGTTTATCGATGCTGACCCCCGCCAGGTCGAGGCGGCAAAATCAGTGGGTGCGCCCTGTATCGAGATTCACACCGGGCACTTTGCCGATGCGGAAAACCCGTTCGCCCGGGACGCCGAGTTCAAAAAAATCAGCGACGCGGTTCAGCTGGGTAACGAGATCGGTCTACAGGTCAATGCCGGGCACGGCTTGCACTATCACAACGTACATGCCGTCGCTGCATTACCGGCAGTGCGCGAACTCAATATCGGTCATGCTGTTATAGCACGTGCCGTCTTCACGGGGCTGGGGGAAGCGGTCAGGGAAATGAAACGCCTGATGGAGGCTGCGCGCCTTTAGCCGTCAGGTGAATGGTACAGCTGCAGGCTGTTATGCTTCGCCTTGGCGGTATACATGGCCTGGTCTGCATGGCGTAACAAGGTTACAGCATCGCGGCCATGTTCCGGATAGACAGCAACACCAATGCTGGCAGATGCTTCGATCTGCTGACCGAGTATCTGGAACGGTTGTTTCAGCGCACCGGAAACCTTCCTGGCTGCCGCAAGGGCATCCTGCTCGCTTTTGATCTGCTCCACGCAAATGATGAATTCGTCGCCACCGACACGGGAAACGGTGTCTGACTGGCGCATGGTGTCCGCCAGCCGTTTTGCAATAGCCTGCAACAGGCAATCACCGGTTTCGTGGCCGTATCGATCATTGATCGGTTTGAAGTCATCCAGGTCCAGATAGACTACCCCCAGTTTGCGATGGTCGCGGTTCGCACGGGCGATACCGGCATTGAGCCGGTCAGTCAGCAGGTTACGATTCGGCAGATCAGTCAGTTCATCGTGCTCTGCCTGATAGGTCAGCCGGCGCTCCTGCGTTATCCTGTCGGTCGCATCGTGGACGATCACGGTGTAGAGGCGGTGATCGGAGATGGTCGTTTGTGACAGCGAGGCATCCGCCGGAAAGCGTTCCCCGTTTTTTCGTTTGCACAGCACGCGGTCGATCTTGAAACCCATCCTGCTCTCCCTGGCAATACGCGTCAGCGCAGCCAGGCGGTGTTTTTCGGCAGTGCGATAACGTTTGCAAACGAGGGTGGTCAGTTGTCGTCCGATGATTTCATGGCGGGTATACCCGAACAGTTTCTCCGCGCCCTGGTTGAAGACAACGATATTGCAGTGGTCATCGACACACACAATGGCTTCATTGGTGATTTGCAGTAATTGAACGTAACGACCAATTTGCCGGATCAGCCGTTCAGCTGAGGCATCCTTATCGTTCCCTGTTGCTGGTTCATCCTGATGATTGGCGGGCGGGTTGCCGGTGGCGGTCATGCTTTGTTGTGATCGCGAGAGCAAATACGCGAATCACTTATATTTATTTATGTAGCTACAGGCTAGCACAGCCACAGTTCAATACCAGCAAGAATTTATACAGGTATTCAGGGCCTTGATTGCCCGGGCTGCCGGATCATTGGAGAATTGGTTGTATCCTTTTGATATTAGAATGATTGTGTGCAGATTGATGCGTCATCAGCCAGCAATCGCACCGTTACCCGTGCGTTTCCCTCGGGTACAAACATTATGCCGAAACCGGTGAAA